>JAGGZG010000296.1 GCA_021162125.1 Anaerolineae bacterium | reverse complement strand
CGCCTACCCCGACCCCGCTGCCCACCCCGGATGGCGTTGCCCGCCAGGCATGTGTGCCGATCCTGATGTACCATCACATCGCCGTCCCTCCCCCAGACGCCGACATCTACCGCCGTGACCTCTCAGTTACGCCAGAGAATTTTGCTGCCCAATTGCAGTACCTGGCCGAACAGGGATACCAAACGATCACTTTGTACGACCTGGTTTATTACCTGGCTCTGGGCTGGCCATTACCCCCCAAACCGATCATTCTCACTTTCGACGACGGCTACCGTGACAACTACACACACGCCTTCCCACTGCTCCAGGAACATGGCTTCGTAGGCACTTTCTTTATCCTGACCGAACCCATTGACCAGAAACACGAGGAGTATCTGACCTGGGCACAGGTGCGGGAGATGAATGCGGCCGGCATGGACATAGAAGTGCACGGGCGCACGCATCGGGACCTGCGCGGCCGGGACACCGATTTCCTGATCTGGGAGATTGTGGGTCCCCAGGAGATTATTGAAGCGCGCATCCACCGCCTGCCACGCTTCTTTTGCTATCCGTCCGGTGAATACGATGACTCGGTTATCGCCATCCTGAAATCAGTCCATTTCTGGGGCGCGGTGACCATCAAACAGGGTACGTTGCACACCTCGGAGAATCTATTCGACCTGCAGCGCATCCGGATCAAGGGGGCAGATACTCTAGAAGACTTCGTCGCCAAGCTGGAATGGGACTGGTCTAACTCACCCGATGCAGAGTAGCGAGGTGCCCGGCACTTTCGGATGTGATCTGACCGCGTTTTCTGCCGAAAAAGTGCCAACTTGAACCCATTTTCAAGTGCCGGGCACCTGAGATACGCTCTGAGGGATAGACCTACGGGCAACGTGCGGGGAATCCAACCGGAATTAGGGAGAAATTAAGAAATCTGATAGTTTTTGACAGACGAGTTGTGTTATACTAAGCGCAGTTAGGTGAGCCGCAACACAAGTTGGGGCTTTTTTGTACGTCTTTCGGTCTTTCACGTGGAGGGGACAATGAAACGAACTTCCCGATTGCGGGGTTTCTACAAACTGAGCGTGGAAGAGCGGGTGGACGTAGTGGTCCGCTGGGCGGAACTTACCGCCGAAGAAAAGGCCGTTCTCGTTGGACAGGAAGGACTTTCTACGTCCCAGGCCGACCACATGATCGAGAACGTGGTCGGTGTGCACGGGCTGCCGCTGGGCATTGCCGCGAACTTTCTGATCAATGGCCGCGATTATCTGATCCCGATGGCCATTGAGGAGCCATCCGTGGTGGCCGGGGCCAGCTTCGCTGCCCGGCTGGTGCGCGCCGGTGGGGGATTCATCGCCACGAGCACGCCACCGGAGATGATCGCCCAGATTCAAGTGTTGGACCTGATCGATCCGTGGGCAGCGCGGTTCGACCTGTTGGCCGCCAAGTCGCGGCTGTTGGAGTTGGCCAATCAGACTGATCCTTTGATCGTCAGCCTGGGTGGCGGGGCGCGGGATTTGGAGGTGCGAGTTATTGAGCATAGCCCCGTCGGCCCTATGGTCGTCGTCCACTTGATTTTCGACTGCCGGGATGCAATGGGGGCCAACACGGTGAACACCGCAGCCGAGGCCCTGGCCCCGACGGTCGAGGAGATTACCGGCGGACGGGTGGTACTGCGTATTCTCTCCAACCTGGCCGATAGACGCCTGGCGCGGGCCAAGGCGGTCATCCCCGCCGAGGCTCTGGCCTTCGGCGAATTCGCCGGGGAGACGGTGGTGGAGCGCATTATCGAGGCCTACGCTCTGGCGGCGGCGGACCCTTACCGCGCGGCCACGCACAACAAAGGGATCATGAACGGCATTGACGCGGTGGTCATCGCCTGCGGGAATGACTGGCGGGCCATCGAGGCCGGGGCGCACAGCTACGCGGCCCGCTCGGGGCGTTACACTTCACTCTCGACCTGGGCCAAGGACGCGGAAGGCAATCTGGTGGGCACGCTGGAACTGCCGCTGGCCGTGGGCATCGTCGGCGGGGCCAGCCGGGTGCACCCCACAGCTCGCGTGGCGCTGAAGATTCTGGGGGTGAGGACGGCCAATGAGCTCGCAGAGGTTATCGTCTCCGTGGGCCTGGCCCAGAACCTGGCCGCCATCCGTGCTCTGGCCACGGAGGGCATCCAGCGGGGTCACATGGAACTCCACGCCCGGCAGGTGGCCATCGCCGCCGGCGCGGAAGGGGAGATGATCGAGCGGGTAGCGGCCCAATTGGTGGCCGAACGCCGCATCCGCCTGGACCGGGCGCAGGAGATCCTGAGCGGGATGTGCACAGAGTGAGTTGCTGAGGTCAGGCGGCCATCACCAGGGCAGGGAGACGCTCCACGTAGGTGATGGGGATGCTCTGGGCGGGTGAGGGGTAGAAGCAGGAAACTTTCAGAAATTGGTTTACCGGCGGCGAAGTGATGATCTTCACCACCGTTTGACGAAGGTCTTCGGGCAAGTCAGCCAGGCCGGTAAGAGGAAAGCTCTTAGGGCCTATCTCGGTAACTTGCGCCAAAGTGGAGAAGCCAATCAGGATCAAGCTCAATGCTTTCTCTTGTACCCGGTCACAACGCAAGATAATGTTACCAGTTAACTCAACGACACAGTTTGCTCTGGCTTTCTCAAAAACGATCTCGAGGTCGTCACTGTCTTGGTCATACATAAAGTGAATTGTCCGACCATCATCGCCCGGTATATCAGTTTTGGAGATATGTAATTTATCGGTCATTTTCTCAACCCTCTCGATAGATATAAACAGGCCAGGCAGTAGTGACGAAGTTGTTATGGAAGATGGTACCATCAGGGCACTCACGGATAGTGAAGACGACGATTACAACTATGCAGTTATAGTCTGGCAGCAAGTCGGCACAACGTTTGAGGTACCTGTACTTATAAGGCTCGGCGGCCTCCTGCCTTCGCCGACCCGTTCTGAGAGTGTTTAACAAATCATCTAGATGCCCTTCCAGTTCCGGATGGTACTCCAGAACATGCTCCCAGCGCTCTTCTGTGATGTATATCTCGTGCCCGTACTTGTCTTGTACCACCCATTTCTTACCAGGACTGGACAAGGCGATTCCTCTATGCTGTCTATGGCTTGCATTGTCTTAACAAGGTAAATCAATCATACACGTAAACAGAATTTTTGTCAAAGGACGATTGTTCATGCTAATGAAACCAAGTCGCGAAGTAGGCATCGTCGGCTACGGAGCTTATGTGCCCCGCTATCGCCTGCCGGCCACCGAGATAGACCGCGTGTGGACCGATGGCTACGGCGGTACGCCCATCAAGGAGAAGGCTGTGCCGGGCCCAGACGAGGATACGGCGACCATGTCCATCGAGGCCGCGCGCAATGCGCTGCAACGCGCGGGGATTGACCCGGCCCTCATTCGTGCCGTGTGGGTAGGCTCGGAGTCGCCCCCTTACGCAGTGAAACCCGCGTCAACCATCGTCGCCGAGGCCATCGGTGCCGTGCCGGAGACCCAGGCCGCCGATTGGGAGTTCGCCTGCAAGGCTGGCACCGAGGCCATGCAAGCCGCGATGGGAATGGTGGGCTCCGGGATGATGGATTACGCGCTGGCTATCGGCGCGGATACCGCTCAGGGCCGTCCCGGCGACGCGCTGGAGTACACGGCCGGTGCGGGGGGCGCGGCCTACCTGCTCGGCCCCAAAGAAGAAAGTCTGGCCTATTTCGAGGCGTCGTACTCGTATGTCACCGACACGCCGGACTTTTTCCGCCGGCCCTATCAGCATTACCCGCAGCACGGCAGCCGTTTCACCGGCGAGCCCGCCTATTTCAAGCACGTGCTGGCTGCGGCACGCACTCTGATGGACGAGATGGGTTACACGGCCCAGGACTTCGCCGCTGCCGTGTTTCACCAGCCCAACGCGGCCTTTCCCCGGCGGTCGGCCAAACAATTGGGCTTCAGCCGTGAGCAGATTCAGACCGGCTTGCTGGTCCCGGAAATAGGCAACGCCTACGCTGCTTCTTCCATGCTGGGCCTGACCGCCGTCCTGGACGAGGCCCAGCCCGGCGACCGGCTGTTGCTCGTGTCCTATGGCTCCGGCGCGGGCAGCGACGCTTTCTCTCTGGTGGTCACGGATAAGATCACTGAGCGTCGCGACAAAGCTCCGCGCACGCGGGATTACATCGCCCGCCGCAAGGAGATTGATTACGCGCTGTACGTTCGCTATCGCAAGAAGTTGCACATGCACTGAGCGGCCAGGTCAGGTGACAGTCCAGGTGACAGTCACTTTCAAAGTGACTGTCACCTGAGTCACCTGTCACCTGGACTGTCACCTGGATGGAGGAGGTAGGGTCTTTTGCGAGACGTAGCTATCATTGGCATCGGACAGACGAAGGTCGGAGAGCATTGGGAGAAATCGCTGCGCCACCTGGCAGGCGAGGCGGTGCTGGCTGCCATGCACGACGCCAGTATCGAAATGGCCGATAGCCTCTACGTAGGCAACATGCTCTCCGGCGAGATCGCGGCTCAGGAGCACCTGGGTGCGCTGGTGGCCGACTTCGTCGGTCTGCGCGGAATCGAGGCGGTGAAAGTCGAGGCGGCCTGTGCATCCGGGGCAGCGGCGCTGCGCCAGGCATACATCGCCGTGGCCGGAGGGATGGCAGACGTGGTCATCGCCTGTGGCGTGGAAAAAATGACCGACGAGGTGAGCGACGTGGTCACTGCCGCGCTGGCTCTGGCCAGCGATGGCGAATATGAGACCTTCCACGGCCTGTCTTTCGTCGCCATCAACGCTCTGCTCATGCAGCGGTACATGTACGAGTTTGGGTGGAAGCACGAGGACTTTGCCGCTTTTGCGATAAATGCGCATAAAAACGCCGTGGGCAACCCATACGCCATGTTCCCCAAACCGATCACCGTGGAGAAATATGAGCGAGCGCGGATGATTGCCGATCCCATCAATTTGATGGATTCCTCGCCCATCGCCGACGGAGCAGCGGCTGTCGTGCTCTGTCCCACGGAGCAGGCCAGAGCGTTCACCGACAACGCAGTGCGCATCGCGGCTTCGGCTGTGGCCACAGATGCCTTAGCCATCCACGACCGCCACGATCCCCTTTTCTTGCAGGCGGTGTACCTCTCGGCGCAGAAAGCGTATCGCCAGGCCGGCATCACTCTGCAGGACATTGATCTCTTCGAGGTGCACGATGCCTTCACCATCATGGCCGCTCTCTCCCT
>JAGGZG010000223.1 GCA_021162125.1 Anaerolineae bacterium | reverse complement strand
CCTTCAACCAAAAGATGGCGGGAGAAGCACGTCCTTTTCAAGATGCACTCGGTGGCCTGCGCTTCCACTCACCGCGTGAGGCTTTGCAAGAGGCCCGCCAGCAATTGACTATCTTCATCCTGATCCTGTCCGCGAGTGTCGTGTTGGCCGTCCTGGTAGGGGGGATGAGCACGATCAATACCATGGTGATGAGCGTGGCCGAGCGTAAGCGCGAAATCGGCCTGAAAAAGGCGTTGGGCGCGGGTGATTGGGACATCGTGGCCGAGTTCCTGCTCGAAGCGGCAGTCATCGGGGCGGTGGGCGGGGCTATCGGCATCCTGGGTGGCTGGGCCGGTAGCCAGGCCATTAACGCGCTCACCTTGCGGAGCAACGGTATGACCCTGTTCCTCACCACCCCGCGCCTGGTGATCGGTTCTTTCGTTTTCACCGTATTTCTGGGGATGGCCGCCGGAGTCTATCCGGCCTGGCGGGCCAGCCGGCTGGACCCGGTGCTCGCCCTGCGCAACGCGCCAGCAGTGCAATATGCGGCGCGGGGCATCCGGCGGCTGATCTACCTGATTCGCCGCCAGGCTCGCTTGATTCTCACCGTGCTGGGGGTGGCCGCCGGGATTTTCGCCCTGACGGTTATCGGTGGCCTGAGTGAATACATCAATGGCTTCATGAGCGAGGTGCAGACCGGAGCCGCTGACCGCATCCGCGTGCGCGTCTCCGAAAAAGGAGGCCCCTATAGCGAAAGCACGGCCCGCCAGATTAGCCGTATCCCCGGAGTGCGGGGCGTGGTCATCACCAGTTGGGGGGGACCGATAGTCGCAGAGGAGGAAGTGAGCGGCAACGAGTATCCATCGGGCACGTTCTACGGGATTGACAGCCCGACGGGTGAGCCGGGATTCGAGATGCCTTTCCGGTTGGTGTTACGAAAAGGGCGCTTTCTGCGACCGGACAGCCTGGACGAGGCGGTGATCACTTATGATCTGGCGGAATCTAAGGGTCTGGACGTGGGTGACACGCTCTTGATCCGCGATCAGCCCTTCACCGTGGTTGGCATCTGGCAGCGCCTGCCCTACAGCGCGATGATGGGCCTCTCCAAAGTGGCCTACATCTCGCGCGATGCGGTTCGCCGCGTGTTGAAGCAGGAGCCGGGAATGAGGATCACGGCGCTGGTCGCGCCGGGCTGGGATACGGAAGCCGTTGCCGCAGCTATCGAGGACGAATTTCCCTGGCTGGAGACGCAGACTACGGGGGAGATAGTCGAGATAGTGAACCGTGTGCTGGTGGTGTTCACCCTGATCCTGGGTTCCACGGCAGCCATCGCCATCATCGTGGGCAGCCTGTCGGTGATCAACACTATGATCATGAGCGTATCCGAACGCACGCGGGAGATCGGCCTGAAGAAGGCCGTCGGCGCGGAAGATAGCGACGTCCTGGCGGAGTACGTGCAGGAGGCCGGCTGGCTGGGTGGGCTGGGCGGCACGGTAGGCGTGGTGCTGGGCTGGGTGGCCACGCTGGTGATCAACTACTTCACCCAGCGCAGCGAGGGACTGGACATCATGGCCGTCACCCCCCGGCTGGCCGTGGGAGCGATTGTGTTCGCCGTGTTCCTGGGCATGCTGGCCGGGGTATATCCCGCCTGGCGGGCCAGCCGCTTGGACCCGGTGCTGGCCTTGAGAACGGAGTAATATACCGAGCGCGTATGAGAAACGTGAAAACATGTCCCCGTTTATGCGCCCCTTTACCTGCTAATGAGCCGTGATGCGTGTTGCGTGTTCCGTCCCATCACGCACCACGTAACACGCAACACGCCTTGGGGGTCAAAAGTGCACATCGGACCTGGCTCTGTTTTCACTGAACCAAATTGGGCTGAGTATAAAGGAGCATAAACCATGAGAATGCGTCGTTTGATCATTGTCATCGTGGTGCTGGCCGTCGTCGCCGTGGTGGTGTGCGTCGGTGGCGGCCAGATTGCCAGGAAAATGGCTCCTAACCTGGGCACTCCCACGCCCGTCACTACCCCCACCCCGCTCCAGGCAATCATCAAAGCGCGGGGCGAGGTGCAGCCTGCACGCCAGGAACAGGTGAGCTTCCGCACCAGCGGGATCGTGGATCAGGTGCTGGTTGCCGAGGGCGATGTGGTGGAAGAAGGCGAGCTATTGGCCGTACTGGACACCACGGATCTGGAGGCGGCGGTACAGAACGCCGAGGACGCCCTCGCTTTGCAGGAAGCGTCCCTGGCCAAGTTGAAAGTGCCCGCCACTGAGGAGGACATCGCCGCCGCCGAGGCCGAGCTGGCCAGCGCCCAGGCCGCTCTGGCTGATCTGTTGGCCTTGCCGGACAAAGAGGCAATAGAGAGGGCACGCATCGCCCTGGAGCAGGCACGGAACAACCTGTGGAGCGCGCAGGTGCAGCGCGATTCGCTACCCGGCGGCCCGTTGCGTAAGCAGGCGGAGGCGACGGTAGCCAACGCGGAACTGGCCGTGCGCACCGCTGAGATCGAGTACGAGCAGGCGCAGAAGGGCGCGAGTGCATCTGATCTGGCTGCCGCCCGGTCGCGAGTGGCCCAGGCGCAGGCCACCCTGGCCAAGCTGAAAGCCGGACCCAGCAAGGAAGACCTTCGCGCCGCAGAGTTGGCGGTGCGCCAGGCGGAGCACCAACTGGAGCAGGCCCGTTGGTCGCCGGATGAGGTCGAACTGCGGGCCCCATTCTCCGGCACGCTGGTCAACTTTGACCTTCGTGAGGGGGATTTTGTTACCGCCGGCGCGCCCGTCGCCACCCTGGCCGACCTGAGTGAGTTCGTCGTGAAGACGACCGACCTGGACGAATGGGGCGTGGCCCGCATTGCCGTGGGTCAGCCCGTCAAACTCGTCTTCACCGCTTTCGAGGATAAAACCCTCGCCGGCACAGTCACCGACATCGCTTCTCAGCCAACTACCCTGCCGGCCGGTGACGTGGCTTACACCGTGACCATCGCCCTGGATAAGCAAGACCCGGAGCTACGCTGGGGGATGACCGCGCGGGTGGAGTTCGAGAAGGCGGAATAGGGTGAGGAGTGCTGAGATGGCCATCGTCGAAAGTCGGAACCTGACCAAAATCTACAAAATGGGCGCGGCGGAGGTCCGCGCCCTGCAAGGGATTGATCTCGTCGTGGAGCGAGGGGAGTTCCTATCGGTGATGGGTCGCTCCGGCAGCGGGAAGAGCACGCTGCTCAACCTGCTGGGCTGCCTCGACCGGCCAACGGAGGGGATCATCTACCTGGACGGTCTGGAGGTCACCAGCCTGCCCAAACGCCGCCTGCCGCGCATTCGCCGCGAAAAAGTGGGCTTCGTCTTCCAGCAGTTCAACCTGCTCCCGTCGTTGACCGCGCTGGAGAACGTGATGCTGCCCCTGCGCTATTCGGGCGTCGGCAAGCGGGAGGGACGCCGGCGGGCACAGGCACTGCTGGAGGAGGTCGGCCTGGGCGACCGGATGACCCACCGCCCCACCGAGATGTCTGGTGGCGAGCAGCAGCGCGTAGCTGCGGCCCGCGCGCTGATCAACAATCCGGCTATCGTCCTGGCCGACGAGCCCACCGGCGAGCTGGACACGCACACGGCGGGGGAGATCATCGGGCTGCTGCACGAACTCAACGAGCGCGATGGGCAGACGTTCATCATCGTCACCCACGACCCGCTGGTGGCCGAGTCAACGGATCGCACCATCTACCTGCAAGATGGCATGATCGTGCGGGAGAAGCGCCGTCAGAGAGTGAACGGTTACCTGCGCGCGGAGCAGACCTCCGATGTCTCCAAGACCTCGGAGGTCTAACATCAGGTCCGGCCTGTTTTCACTGAACCGAATCGCGCTGAGGGTGCCCCGATTGCCCCTTCCGGGGCACCAACCCGGCCACCACCAGCGCGGCCAGGCCGAACACGGCCGCAGCGCAGAGGAACACCGAGCGCAGTCCGAGACCGGCCGCGAGGGAGGCACCGAGCATTGGCCCTACCGCGTTGGCAGCAGAGGTCGCGCTGGTATCCACCCCGTACACTGCGCCCTGCCGGCCCTCCGGGGCCAGGGCGGCCAGCATGGCGCTCACCATGGCCAGCGTCCCGCCAATGGTTATACCCACTCCCGCCTGGAGCACGAGCAACTGCGCGGGTGTGACCACGAAGAACTGGGGCACGTAGAACAGGGCCGCACCCATTGCGCAGGCCAGGAGCACGCGCCGGTATCCAAGCCGGTCACCAAACCGGCCCAGCACTACAGCAGCAATGGCACTGGCAATGGCACTGACGCTGCTTATCAGGCCGGATGTGGACGCCACCCGCGCTCCCACGGGCAACAGAGTCCCCACGAACAAAGGCAACATCGGTGTGACAATCCGCGTCCCCAGGCGCATGATCACCCGCACGCCGAAAATGGCCAGCAGCGCCCGTGAGCGCACGACCAGCGCCAGCCCCTGCCACAATCCTCCTGACCCTGTCCTGCTCTCTTTCGCTGGTGGATCGAATTGTTCCTCAACCAGGAATAGCACCAACAGTCCGGCTACTAACAGCAGCGCGCCGGTCACCCAGAATGCGGCACGGTAGCCGAAGGCGTCGGCCAGCAGCCCGCCCAGCAATGGCCCCACCGACGCCCCACCGTACATGGCCATCTGGAGCAGACCCAGCGCGTAGCCGGCCCGCTCACGGGGTGTGCCGCTGGCCACCAGCGTGGTCGCCGCGGCCACCGTGCCGGTCGTACAGCCTTGTAGTGAGCGCAGGAATAATAACTGCGGCACGTTGCGCACGAAGCCCATCGCTGCCAGGGTCACCGCACCGCTAAACATGGCCCGCTCGACCATCAATTTGCGCCCATAGCGATCGGCCAGTGAGCCCCAGATAGGGGCGAATATGCCCATCAACACTGCTTGACTGGCGAACAGGATGCCAGACCACATTTCGGCTTCCTCCAGGTTGGTTGCTCCCAGCTCCTGGACGTAGTAGGGCAGGAAAGGGAAAATGGTGCTGAAGCCGACGATGGCCAGCGCTTCGGCCACCCAGATGACGTACAGGTTGCGTTGCCATCTTTGCATTAAGCAGGGCCTCCGTGGTGACGAATGGCGATATTGTACCCCTAAACACTGCTGTGAGCAACTTTTTCCCATCGTAACACCTCTCCCTCTCTCCCCTCTCCCTGTCTCTCTTCTTGACTTCTGGCCGGTAAAGTGATATGATGGTGCGCGCAGCCAATCCACGGATAATCAGGAGGAGAATGCTGTGTTCAAAGAGGTATTGACTGCTATTCGCCAGGAATTCTCCGGCGAGGCCGCCCGGAACTACGTGGCCGCTATCAGCCGGTTTCATCGCATCCAGGCCAGCCCAGGCTACCGCCAGGCCGCCCGGTACTGTCTGGACGAACTGCGGGCCGCCGGCCTCGATGCGGAGATTCTGACTTTCCCGGCCAACGAACAGGCCCAGTTCTGGTCGGCGCGTTCGTTCCAGGAGTGGGATGTCCGCCAGGCCACCCTGCACCTCATATCCCCCGAAAAGGAACAGCGTAAGCTGGCCGACTTCCGCGATTGCCCCATCTCCCTCATCCAGCGCAGCGTTGCCTTCGAGGGGGAGGCCGAAGTCGTGGTTCTGGAGGACGGTGAGGAAGAGTCCGAGTACGAGGGCCTGGACCTGAGCGGTAAAATCGTCCTCACCCAGGGGGACGTGAGCCGGGTATGCGAGCTGGCGGTGGAGAAGTACGGCGCGGTGGGCATTCTCTTCGATGGGATGCGCAAAGCCCCACCGGTCCGCGAGCGGATTGATCTGCCGGATGCGTTACAGTACACGTCTTTCTGGTGGCGCGGCGGCGAGCAGAGATGCTTCGGCTTTGTGCTCTCCCCCCGTGAGGGGGACCGTCTGCGAGCGCTGATCAGGAAGCAAGCACAGGACGGGGGGGAACCCGTGCGGGTGCGCGCAATGGTGGACGCCCGTCTGTACGATGGATCTCTGGAGGTAGTAACGGCACTGATCCCTGGCAAGACGGAGGAGGAGATCATCGTCGTCGCCCACCTCTGCCACCCGCAACCTTCGGCCAACGATAACGCCTCCGGCGTGGCCACGGCGCTGGAGATAGCGCGCGCATTGCAGCGGCTGATCAGCGCTGGCCGTTTGGCACCGCCCCGGCGGGGCATCCGTTTCCTGTGGGTGCCGGAGATAACGGGCACGTTCGCCTATCTGGCTGCGCACGAGACCGAGATACCACGTGTAATCGCCGGGGTCAACCTCGACATGGTGGGCCAGAACCAGGAGCTGTGTGGCAGCTCATTTCTGATCGAGCGCCCGCCGGCGGCTACGCCCTCCTTCGCGCCCGATTTGATGGAACGTCTTCGCGAGGAATTGTTTGACGGCGCGCCCTCCCACACTGGTCTGGGAAGCTACCCCCTGTTTCGGCACGCCGTTACCCCGTTCTCCGGTGGCAGCGATCACTACATCCTCTCTGATCCCAGCGTGGGCGTGCCCACGCCGATGCTCATCCAGTGGCCCGACAAATTCTATCACACCTCCGAGGATACGTTGGACAAGGTGGACCCGGCTATGCTGGCCCACGTTGGCTCGCTGGCGGCCACCTACGCCTATTTCCTGGCCGTCGCTGGGCCACAGGAGACGACCTGGCTGGGCCACGAGATGGTGACCCGCCACAAAGCGCGGCTGGGCCGGGTCCTCCAACAGGCGATGACTGAGATGCTCACCCTGGAAGATGGGGAGAAGCTGGCCCGCCTGGCCGCCGACCTGGAGCGGCGCGTGGCTTACCTGGTCGGGCGGGAGCGCGAGGCACTGGATACCCTGCGTCGCTTGTGGCCGGAGGGGGACGCGCTCATTGCCGACCTTCAGCACGAGGTGACTATCGCTGCCGAGCACGAGTTGGACCGTGTGCGCGCTGCCCTCGTCCAGCGAGTCAGTGCCCTGGGACTGGATGCCTTGCCACCGGTCGCCCGCCCTGAGCCCGACGAGTGGACCACCCGGGCCGGGGCCATGATCCCCCGTCGCCGCTACCCTGGGCCGGCGTCGTGGAGGGATCACCAGCACCTTTTGTCGCCGGAGGAACGCGAGCGCTGGCGGAAGCTGGTCAAGGCCCGCGAAAAGGGTGGGCGCACACTGCCCATCCTGGCCCAATACTGGGCGGATGGCGAACGCACCGTACTGGAGATCGCCGATCTCGTGGAGATGGAGACCGGACAGCGCGACGTGGAGCTGCTGGTCGAGCACTTTCGTCTCCTGGCCAAAATGGGTTTGGTCGAGCTGGATTAGGAGGAGCAGCATGTATCTGGGGCCACCCCGCCGCCGGAAGAAAACATCGTCACCGTGGCGGGTTCTGATTCTCACCATACTCATTCTTTTCGGCGTGTACATCATCGCCGAGCAGCCCCAGTGGGCACGACCCTTCGAGCCCACTCCCACGCCGACGCGCACGGCCGAATCATATTTTTACGAGGCGGAGGAATACTACGAAGGCGGCCTGCTGGACGAGGCCATCGCTGCTTACCGGCAGGCAGTGGCAGTGGACCCTGCGGATACGATCTCCCTATCACGCTTGGTGCGCCTGATGGTACTGCGTGGCCAGGCGGCCGACGCCTTGCGGGAATACGGCCAGTCTCTGGTGGAGGCAGAGACGGCTGAGACTTATGCGGTCATGGCCTTTGCCCTGGACTGGCTGGCGCCGGATCTCTCGGCGGACATGATCGAGGTCGAGAAGGCCGACGAGACCGCGCTTGATGATCAGACCATCGCCATCCCCAATCCCTACGCCGATGACGACACGCTGTGGTGGGTATCCCCTCAGATTCCAGGACTGGCGGAAGACAAATACCTGGTGAGAGGCGGGGTGGACGAGGAGCAAGTCATTACTTTTGTGCTGGAGCGGGAGCGGCGGAATCTGCTGGCCGAGGCCGAGAGCCAGTGTAAGAACGCTCTGCGCATCAATCCCGATTACGCCGAGGCGCACGCATACCTGGCGGAGATATACGCCGACCTGGGCAGTTGGTACGACGCGCTGGACGAGGCACAGTTGGCCGTGTCCCTGGACGAGCGCAGCGTGGACGCCCACCGTACTCTGGCTTACGTCTACGAGGTGATGGGTGACTACAAGAACGCCATCACTGAATACGAGGCGGCCATCGCTCTGCATCCCAGGCTCAGTTATCTATACATCGCCGTGGGCCGCAACTACCTGGCACTGTCCAAACCGGATTACGACAAGGCTATCGCCAGCTTCGAGAAGGCGATAGAGATCAACCCGGATAGCGCGGAGGGATACGACCTGCTGGGCTGGACGTACGGCTTCTACAAGGGTGAGCCTGACCGGGCTATCGTCGAACTGGAGCGTGCCGTCGAACTCGATCCCAATTACGCCAGTGCCTATGGCCACCTGGGATGGCTTTACTACGCCAAACGGAACTACGAGGACGCCATTGTCAACTTCGAGCGGGCCGTCCAACTGGGCGCTACTTCGGCCGAGTACTACTACGAGCTGGGACTGGCGTACATCTACGCGGCGACCAATGGCCTGGCCCCCGGCTACTCCCAGGAGGACCTGGCCCGTGGCTGCGAAAAGGGCCTGCCCTGGCTGGACAAGGCCCTGGACATAGACCCGTACTGCCAGCCCTGCTGGGATGGGGTTGATCTGTGCACGGGGAAATAACGTTGTTGCATCCCGCCCCCGTTTGACATCAAGGTCAGGCTGGGATAGAATATGGTTAGAGTGCATAAGTCTGACCCTCCCGCAGGTTTCGGTGCGAGCGCTTGTCCTGAACGGTGTCGCAAGACTCACTATAAGCTCCGCCGAAGCGTAGCCAGAACCTGCGGGAGGGTTAAACCCAGGCAGCGGGGGTGTCTTTGCTCGATTTGGCGATTGTCATCGTAAACTACAACACCCGTGACTTATTGCGGGACTGTCTGGCCTCGGTGTACGACAGCCGGGGCGATTTTCGCTTCCAGGTCTGCGTCGTGGATAATCACTCCTCCGACGGCAGTGCCGGGATGGTGCGCGCGGAATTTCCGCAGGCGCGCGTGATCGAAAGCCCCGTTAACGGCGGCTTTGCCTACGCCAACAACCTGGGCCTGCGTGCGTTCGGTTTCACGGAGGTGGAAGGTGGAGACACGGGGGCAAATCCATCGCCCGAAAACCCCACCTCTACCGCCGAACTGCCCCGCTACGTGCTCCTGCTCAACCCGGATACCATCCTGCCGCCGTCCGCGCTGGCCGGGATGCTGGCCTTCATGGATGCACATCCCGAGGCTGGAGCCTCGGGCCCGCGCCTGGTGCGCCCTGATGGCAGTCTGGACCTGGCCTGTCGCCGCAGTTTCCCCACGCCCGAGGTGGCTTTTTATCGCCTGGTCGGGCTGAGCAAGCTGTTCCCCCACAGTCGCCGTTTTGGACGGTATAACCTCACCTACCTGGACCCCGGTGAGGTGGCCGAGGTGGATTCGGTGGTGGGGGCCTGTATGATGATCCGCCGGGAAGCTATCCAGCAGGTGGGTCTTCTGGACGAAACTTTCTGGATGTACGGTGAGGACCTGGACTGGGCCTACCGCATGAAGCGCGCTGGCTGGAAAGTATTCTACAATCCGGAAATCACTGTATTGCATTACAAAGAGGCGGCCAGCCGGGGAGACCGCGTGATCCGCCCGAAGACGCGCTACGAGTTCTATCGGGCCATGTATATTTTTTATCGCAAGCACTACGCGGCCACCACCCCTTTCTGGCTGGGGTGGTTGATCGTGGGCGGAATCGTATTGCGCGGGGGGATGGTAGTGCTCAAGGAAGTACTCAAAGGGGGAGGTAAGCCCCTGGTCAGGGGGGAGGTTCATTGAAACGCCAGGCGAAAGTTATCTTTGCCGTCTCGCTCCTGCTAATAGACGTGGCGATGGTCGTGTTGGCCTTCTTTCTCGCCTACGAGCTCCGGCTGCGGATTCCCTGGAGGATGCCGGCGCAGAACATCGGCCCTTTCCGCGACTACGCGGGGATGATGGCTATCTATGCGCTGGCTATGATCACAGTGTTCTTCTTCTACCGCCTGTACCACCGGCAACGGGCGCTCTCTTTGATTGAGGAGGCATCGTCCATTTTCGGTGCTGTGTCGGTGGGCACCATCATTTCCATCGCCCTGACCTCGTTCTTCTTCAGGGATAGCGTGGTGGAGTTGGGCTACCCGTGGACGATGGTGATGTACAGTTGGCTGCTGACCCTGTTCCTGGTGGCCGTGGGACGCTTCGCGCACTCGCGTATCCAGCGCGCACTCCAGGCGCGGGGGTGGGGGGAGGACAGGCTGCTCATCGTCGGTGTCAATGACGTGGGACAGATGATCTGGCAGAAGGTCCGTTACTCGCCCAGCCTGGGCTATCGCGTGGTGGGTTTCATCAGCGATAGCAACGGCGGCAGCAATGGCAGCAACGATGAGACGAATAACCACACAGCAGCAGTAGATGTTCCTGTCCTGGGCAAGATCGAGGACATCCCGCGCGTGATTGAGGAGCAAGATGTGAGCGAGGTAATCGTCGCTCTGCCGGAAGCGTCCCGTGACCGGATCATGACCATCATCTCCCTGTGCGAGCGGGGCCGGGTGGGCATCAAGGTCTACCCCGACGTGTTTCAGATCATGGCCAGCCAGGTGAGCATCGGCGATCTGAGCGGCC
This sequence comes from Anaerolineae bacterium, assembly GCA_021162125.1. Classification (GTDB taxonomy): domain Bacteria; phylum Chloroflexota; class Anaerolineae; order JACIWR01; family JACIWR01; genus JACIWR01. Next base: position 630 of record JAGGZG010000223.1, on the reverse strand, counting down.
TGCCTCTGCTTACCGTGCGCGACGTCGCCCTGCGCGGCTGGCGGCTGACGCTGAAGCGGGCGATGGACATCGTGGTCTCGGCGGTGGCGCTGGTGGTTCTCTCCCCGTTCATGCTGCTCGTCGCCCTGCTGATCAAGCTGGATTCGCCGGGGCCGGTGTTCTACGCACAGGAGCGGATGGGATTGGACGCCAAACCTTTCTGGTGTCTCAAGTTCCGGTCTATGCGCCAGGACGCGGAGGCGGAGACCGGGCCGGTGTGGGCCAAGAAAGACGATCCTCGGCGCACGCGATTAGGCGCATTTCTGCGCCGCTTTTCTATAGAGGAGCTGCCGCAGCTCATCAACGTCCTGGTGGGGGACATGAGTCTGGTAGGCCCCCGACCGGAGCGGCCGGTGTTCGTCGAGCAGTTCAAGCGCAGCATCCCCCGCTACATGGACCGCCACCGCGAGAAGGCCGGGATCACCGGCTGGGCGCAGGTGAACGGCCTGCGCGGCGATACTTCAATCACCGAACGCACCAAGTACGACGTGTGGTACATCGAGAACTGGTCGCTGTGGCTGGACATCAAGATTCTGATCCGCACCATCTTCATGGCTTTCACCGACCGGAATGCGTATTGACGTGGGGCGT
>JAGGZG010000149.1 GCA_021162125.1 Anaerolineae bacterium | reverse complement strand
TGGACCTGCATCCCATCGGCAGCCCGTAGGTTGGGTTGAGGCGAAGCCGAAACCCAACAACTTACTTAGCTGTGTGATGAACAGGTTCCGGGGTGACGCGCTTGACGGATAGCCCGGGCCGGGATAGATGGCCTGCCTGGTCACCGGTGCCATAAGGTGACGGTCACCTGAGCGTGACCTTCTCCCCCGATGGGACGCTCCTGGCCTCGGGCTCAAGGGACGGCACCGTGCGGCTGTGAAAGATGCCGTAGGTGCGACGCACTTCCGTTGCGGGAGAGAATCGGGCTGGGAGAAAGAGGAGCGAAGGATGCGCAAACTCGAGATTGATTGGACGGAACTGGACACCGCGCCCAAGTCTCGCCCGAACGTGAACGTTCGGGCTACGAGATGTAAGGCCCTCTGGGCCTCTGGAGCCCCCAGAGGGGGCTTCCCACCTCGTAGCCGGGCGCTAAACCGCCCGGCGGGGCGGACGAGGAGCACCAACACACAAAGGGGAGACTACCTGATGCCTTTGTGGTGAATTTTCGGACACGCTCTGATGAATACTGATGAGGAGGAGACCTATTCCGAGGCCAGTTCTGAGTTGAGAATATTTACACAATAGGGAGCACAAATGACACAACCGAAAAACGTCCTCGTTGCCCAATCCGGCGGACCGTCGCCGGTGATCAACAACTCGCTGCGCGGCATCGTTGAGACCTGTCGCGCCCTACCCGACCACTTCGGCACGGTGTATGCCGGGTGGCACGGCATCGAGGGGGTGCTGCGCGAGGAACTGCTGGACCTCTCCGCCCAGCCCGCCGAGGAGATTGCCCTGCTGCGCACTACCCCGGCCGCCGGGGCCATCGGCACCTGCCGCTACAAACTCAAAGCCGCGCAGCAGGAGGACTTCGAGCGCGTGGTGGAGGTCCTCCGCGCTCACGACGTGGGCTACTTCTTCTACATCGGCGGGAACGACAGCATGGACACCGCGCACAAAGTGGCGCAACTCGCTCACGAGCGCGGCCTGGACTTGGTGGCCACCGGCGTGCCCAAGACGATTGACAACGACGTGGGTGACGCCGAATTCAAGCTGATCGACCACACCCCCGGCTACGGCAGCGTAGCCCGTTACTGGGCGCTCAACGTCCAAAACGCCAACGAAGAGAACGCCGGCTCCTGTCCCGCCGACCCCGTGCTCGTGCTGCAAGCTATGGGCCGCAAAATCGGCTTCATCCCTGCTGCCGCACGCCTGGCCGACCCCGACCGCGAAATGCCGCTGCTCATCTTCCTGCGCGAATCCGGCCTCACCCTGGAGGAGCTGGCCGACCGGGTCAATGACACACTGCGTGAGCGGGGACGTGCCCTGGTCGTCATCAGCGAGGGGTTCGATGTGGGCCAGCTCGGCGAGCGGCGGGATGCCTTCGGGCACGTGCAGTTCTCGTCCAGCCAGATGACGGTGGAGCGGGTGGTGGTGAACTACCTCAACGAGGTTGGGCTGGCGGCTCGAGGTGCAGCGCGGGGCAACATGCCGGGTACCGACCAGCGCCATGCCATGATCTACGCTTCGACGGTAGATCTGGAGGAAGCGTACAAAGTGGGGCAGAAAGCGGTGCTCGTCTCCCTGGAGGACGGATCAGGGTACATGGCCACCATTTTGCGCCGGCCCGGCTCCCTCTACAGCGTCTACTACGACAAGGTGCCGCTAGAGAAGGTAGCCAACTCCGAGCGCGCCTTTCCGGGGGCGTGGATCGCGCCCAGCCGCGTGGACGTGACCGACGACTTCGTGCGCTACGCCCGCCCGCTTATCGGCGACGACTGGCCCAGCATCCCGCTGGTGGATGGACGACAGCGCTTCGCCCGGTTGCAGCCCATCTTCGCCGAGAAAAAGCTGCCAGCCTACGTGCCACAGGCACATCGAACCAGGTGATACAGCCCGGCAACGTTTGCACTGGCCGCGCAAGTTCTTGGGGACGCAGATCAACGCAGATACACGCTGATTTCTTGTCTTATCCGCGTTCATCTGCGTGAATCAGCGTCCCAGAAGTTTTGTTGTAGTAGGAGACTCTGTGTATGAGGAGCGAACACGCTTATGCTCCGTAATCTGCTCGTCGCCCTGATCCTGACCGCGCTGGCCGTCGCTATCTATGCCCTGGTCGTCATCCAGGCAGCCATTCCCTCACCACAACGCACCGCGGCCCTCGTCGCCTGGGGGCTGTCGTTTGGGATGCTCTTCCTGCCGGGCAACCCTGACCTGCTGTTATGGCCGAGTGAGAGGCTGAAACATCCTCTGACCCTCGGCGCGCCAGCATTGATCCTGCTAGTCCCTTACCTGGTTCTGACCCTGTTCAGCGGGCAATTTACCTGGTGGGGATTACTGGGCGGGCTTCTCGTCCTGGCGCTGCCCACGGCCGCCGCCGTCGTCAATGGGCCGCAGGAAGCCACAGGCCTCACCCCGCTCGACGGCGCGGTGATCCTGTTTCTCGGTGCGGTAATGACCTGGGGGTGGTGGCCCGGGGCCGTGTACCCTGGCTGGGCGGCGGTGACCGGCCAGCCGGTCGTCGCTTTTGTCCCCCTGGTCATTGCGTTGACCGCCTACCTGATGGGCGTCGTGCGTCGCACCACGGACTTCGGCTATCATTGGCGGCTGAGCCGTGAGGATGGAGAGTGGCTGGCGACGGTTTTCGTGGCCACGCTGGCTTTGGCCTTGCCCCTCGGTTTCGCCAGCGGGGCAATGACCCTGGGAGTCCCCAGCCTTTCCCCAACGCGACTCCTGGGCCAGATCGCCCGCTGCTTCTTCGTCGTCGCCCTGCCACCCGCCCTCCTGTTCCAGGGAGTAGCCCAGGAACTCGTTGAGCGCCGCCTGGGGGAAAAGCCCTGGTCGCCCTGGGCAGCGTTGGCCGTTGGCGCGGTTCTTTTCGCTGCCAGCCAGTCGCTAACGCTCAGCTTGCGGCATCTGGGTGAACTGGGGATGATGGCCGCTGTGGGCTTATGCTGCGGTTATGTCTGCCTGCGGACCCGCAAAGTGGCCGTGGTGGCACTGCTTTACGGGCTATTTCTGCTCGTGTGGTGGGGGCTGTTGAGCGGACGAGGGTGATCGCGCGGGAAGCTGGTTTTCACCACGGAGGCACGGAGATCACCGAGTTCTTTTATCATTATCTCAGTGCTCTCTGTGTCTCCGT
>JAGGZG010000124.1 GCA_021162125.1 Anaerolineae bacterium | reverse complement strand
TTCATCGGTCTCCTCCTTCCGCATCCCATTCTGAAACTTACCGCCACCGCGCCAGGCGATTGGCCAGAGTTATCAAATCCATCACTTGCAGCGGGCTATTGATCTGCCCACGGACGTACTGAAACTGGGTCACGCAGGCTGGGCAGGCGGTGAGCAGATACTGCGCCCCTGTAGATTCCGCCTCGCGCAGCCGTTCGTGGCCGGTCTGATCGGTGAAATCGGGATAGTCGTAGCGCACGAAAGAGCCCGCGCCACAGCAATATGCGTCCCGCCCGTGGCGGGGCATCTCGGCCAGGCGCATACCGGGTATGGCGTTGATGATGGTGCGCGGCGCATCGTAGATGCCCAGGCCGCGTCCCAGCGTGCAGGGGTCGTGGTAGGTGACGACAGCGCCCGCCTGAAATACGTCGAACCGAAGGCGACCAGCCTCCACCTGCCGGGCCAGCTCCTCGGTGACGTGCGCCACCTCGAAAGGCAGCGGTTCGCCCAACACCTCCGGCACGTCCTCACGGAAGGTGCGCATACAGCCGGGGCATTCAAAGACCACCCGCTCGACCCCCAGTGCCTTCAGCGCCTCCACGTTGTGGCGCATCACCTCGGCGGCGCGCTCCTGCTGTCCGGCGGCCATAAACGGATGCCCGCAGCACCACTCATCACTAAGCACAGTGAAGTCAAGCCCCGAGGCAGCCAGGACGGCATAAGTGTCACGGGCCAACGTGCGGCGCACGTAAGCCGGCGTGCAGCCGACGAAAAAGGCCATCCGTGCCGGATGATCCACCCGCGACTTGTCCTTCAGCCAGGACAGACGCTTTTCGTGGGGTTTGCCGTAGAGGTTGTGCGTTTCGGCCAGCCCATCGGTGACGGCAGCCAGCGCGGGCGGGATCAATCCACACGCAGCCAGGTCTCGGCGCATGGCGGCGAAAATTCGCACAGTGTCAATGTACTTGAAGCAGTGCTCGGCGCAGGCGCGACATTCTGTGCAGGCGAAGATGCGTTGGGCCACCGATTCGTCGTACTCAAGCTCGCCCTCCAGCAGTGCACGGGCAATGGCGATGCGTCCCCGTGCGCCGTAGGACTCGAACGCGCCGTAAGCGTAGGCCGGGCAGAGGTTGGCCGCCCCCAGCCAGCTCAGGTCGAAGCAGAAAGCGCAGCGCAGGCATTCGTAGATGGGTTGAGCCACCGCACGTAGGGGCAGATCGTCAGTCATTGTCACCTCCCAACCCCAGCACCCCTGGATTGAGGACGTTGTTCGGGTCCAGCGCAGCCTTGAGCGTCTTGAGCAGCGCGTAGGTCGTGCCCAGGCGGGGCATAATGTACGGCGCAATGCCCGCCACGATGCCACCCGGCGACATCCAGCGGCTGAAGAGCATCTCCGCAATCTCAGCACGCACGCCCAAACCCACCTGCCAGGCCTCCGAATCCATCTCCGGGTAAAGCGTGTCCACCCACAAGAAAGCGGCGTTGGGCGAAAAGTAGACGTCGAACCCCTTGACGCGCATCCCCACGCGGGCGAAGTCCTCGTTTTCGGCTACGTATTTGTGCAACAGCGGGATGGCTTCCTTGAGCGCCTGAGTGGGCATGAAACCCGCCACCTCGGGGCAGTAGTAGGGTCGGCCACCGTAGTAGGCGCTGGCCGGGGTGTTGCGCAGCCAGGAGTACATGTGCTCTGTCCAGTAACAGCGGGTGGGGCCGGGGTTCTGAGGGCGGCCCTGGAACGTCTCGCAGCAGACCTGTACTGCCCGAACGCGCCGTTCCGCCTCGACTGTGGTATCGCGAATGATAGCGTGCAGGAATGCCTCCCCTTCCACGCCGTCTGGCTTCGGCCCGCCGAATAGCCCGATCAGGAATGTGGCGGCCTGCTGGGACTGAATAGCGCTGGCGGCATCCACTGCGTCGTCCAGCCGGTCGAAAGCGTAGAACAGGAATCGCTCGCACTCCGGAATGCGATGGATGCGCAGCGTGACCTCGGTGATGACGCCCAGCGTGCCGCACGAGCCGATGAACAGGCCAGTCAGGTCTGGACCGTTGGCTCCACGCTCGATGGGCAGCGGTGCGTCGGTGTTGGCCGCCGAGCCGGTGTGTATCACCGTACCGTCGGGCAACACTACTTCCAGGGCCACGACGTGCTCGCCGGTCACCCCGTACTCAGTGATGCCGTGGGGAACGGCATTGTAGGCCACTGTGCCACCGACGGTGCAGGAGAACATCCCGCCACCGCCCGGCACGGCCATCTCCCAACCCAGCTTGTTTAACTCGCTATCCACCGCGTGCCAGATAGCGCCGGTCTCGGCAGTGACTATCTGATTCTCCAGGTCAATCTTTATAATGCGGTTCATCAAGTCCAGCGCCATCACGATGCAGCCTTCCTGGACACCAAAGTCCACGAAGGTCGTCGCCCGCCCCCAGAGGAAGATCGGCTTCCTGACCTCGTTAGCCAACTTCACGATCTCCACCACCTCAGCAGTGCTTTCCGGGCGCACGACGATGTCGGGCACGCCGCCGGGGGTGGGCCCGCAATCCCGGCGGTAGCACAGCCGGTCGGCCAGCACGTCACTGACGTGTTCGGGGCCGCATATACTTTGCAATCGGGCCAGCAATTCACTCATTATCTCTCACACTCGCCACATCGCGCTCTGCTGCGCGCGGGTGTACAACTCCTGCCCCACCGCGTCCGCCTCCTTCACCAGCGCCGCCTCGTCCACGGTGGTGACTTCGCGCTCGCGCATCACCACCCGCCCATTAATGATGGTATCGCGCACATCGGCAGCACGGGCACAGTAAACCAACGTCTTGACGATGTCGTGCACCGGCCGCAAGTGCGGCCCACTCAAATCCACGATGGCGATATCGGCCAGGCGGCCCACGTCCAGTGTGCCCGCGTCCAGGCCACAGGCCCGCGCTCCATGCTCAGTCGCCATGCGGAAGACGTCCGCCGCCGAAAGTGCCGCCGCATCTCCGGCGCTCACCCTGGCCAGCAACACCGCCGCCCGCATCTCCTCCCACATGTCAAGCAGGTCGTTGCTGGCGCAACCGTCGGTGCCTAACGCCACCGGCACGCCAGCCTGCATCAACGCCGGGACAGGAGCCGCGCCGTCGGCCAGTTTCATGTTGCTTTTGGGACAGTGCACGACGGTCGCGCCACTTGCGGCCAGCGCCGCTGTTTCCTCCTCCACAATGTGCACACAGTGCACGGCACTGACCCTCGGCCCCAGTAGCCCCAGGCGGTCAAGATATTGCGCCGGTCGCAGCCCCTTCTCCTCCAGCGATTCTGTGACCTCGCCGGCCGTCTCAGCCACGTGGATGTGAACCGCCAGGTCGTAGGCTCGGGCGGTGTCGCGCGTCCAGGTGAGCAGGGCCTCGTCGCACAAAAAGGGAGTTGATGGCCCCAGCGCGATACGCACCAGCCCATCGGGATTATGCCAGCGTGCCGTGTAGTCAAGGGCCTCAGCTTTCAGAATGGCATCGGGAATTAGTAGCTCGGGCGGAAGCCAGTGATTGGAGAGGGTGATAGCCGCCACCCCACGCAAGCCCACATCCTGCCAGGCCCGAAAGATGCTCTCCATGGAAATGTCCATGTCCATGCAGCAGGTCGTGCCTCCCCGGATCATCTCCAGTGCTCCCAGCAATGACCAATAGTAGCCAGCTCGCTCGTCCTGCTCCACGCGATAGAGGTGATGGATGACCCCCACCATGGGGAAAAGCGTCGCCTCGCACCAGGGTACCAGGGGCAGGCCGTCAGCCATGCCCTTGAGGAAGTTCTGGTAAAGGTGGGTGTGGGCATTGATCAGGCCGGGGATCACAGCACAGCCCTGAGCATCAATCACCTCTGTTCCGGGGGGGACGGCCAAGTCATGGCCAACTGCGGCGATACGCTGGTTCTGAACGAGCAGATCACAGTCGCGTTCGACGCGGTCAGCATCGCGGAGGAGGTAGGCTGCATGTTGGATGAAGAGGTTCACGGTGGGGCTCCTGCCAGTGTGAACAGATGTTACTGACAGATGTTCAGAAAGATTATAGCACCAATTTGCAGACACGTCAAGTTCGAGGCTTCTCGACGCTGGGATACAACGCAAAAGTGTGGGATAACGACAAGCCGAGCATGTCGAATGGCTTAGGCCTGGCTCGGCACCTATCACCCGGCGTGACTGCTCACTCTGCTCGGCCTGGATCTGGCGATCCAAGCCCCCTTTGCGACGGGAAATGGCTCTTTGCAAGCCAAAAGCAACCAGGTTCGCCAGGTTCTGCCCGCTGAGCGCCGAGCTTGACAATCCAGCGGGAGCGGGTGAGTTACCGCTCTACGGAGCAACGGACACTGCAAGCGCCCTCCCAGCCCGGTTCAGCGGGCGTGGCTTCGTAGCCGGGACACTTGATGCCCCGGCGGGCTTGGTGCTCTGGGAGCGAGCCGTGGCCAACGTGACCGGCAGCAGCGCTGACTTGCCACTCTGTAACGTGCCGGGCGTGGCCACGAGATTTTCAAGTGAGCGAGCCTGGAGATTACTCACAAGTCGTTTTATCAAGTAATTGGATGGCCTGACGATGGACGGTAGTCCCTCTCTTGAGAATTGTTGCTACGCCGGTGATGACTTGAGCCTAACTTGAGGCATGAAAGCCCACCTGCCCCGAGCTGAAGCTCAGGGCTGAGCAGTCCAAGCCCGCTGAAGCGAGACCCTCCCCCGGTTTTGTGGACAGGGGGTTAAGCTACACTTTGCCGCTGATGGTAGAGCAGCTCGTACTCCTCCGGGCTGAAGTAGTCCAGTGACGAGTGAAGCCGACGCCGATTGTAGAAC
>JAGGZG010000329.1 GCA_021162125.1 Anaerolineae bacterium | reverse complement strand
TCGAGGGGAAGCGATGACCATCAACAATTTTGCGGAATTGATAGCGGCGGCCCAGGCGGTTGGCCCGAAGCGCATCGCAGTGGCTGCAGCGGGTGATCCTTCGATACTGACCTCAGCGGCGGAGCTGTACGAACTGGGCATCGCCACCGCACACCTCATCGGCGACCAGGCGGCGATTGAGAACATCGCCCGCCGGGAGGGGCTTTCCCTGGAGGGGATGACCATCATCCACGAACCCGACCCCAAAACCGCAGCCCGCCAGGTGATGGCCCTGATCCGCGCCGGTGAGGCTGACGTGGCCGTCAAAGGCCAAATCAAGACCGATCAATTCCTGGCTGCAGCGTTGGACCGGACGGCGGGCATCCGCGAGAAGAGTTTGCTCACCCATGTGGGCATGTTTGAGATACCCGGCTACGACCGTATCCTCTACATCAGCGATGGTGGGGTGGTGCTCTATCCCACTATCTACCAGAAACTGACCATCATCCAGAACGCAGTCGAGGTGGCGCATAAGTTCGGCCTAAAAGAACCGCGCGTAGCCATCCTGGCCGCCAGCGAGGCTGTGCATCCCAAGATGCCAGTTTCCATTGAGGCCCTGGCTCTGGCCAGGATGGCCGAACAGGGCTGGGTAGAGGGGGCGATTGTGGATGGTCCCATGCCCCTGGACGTGGCCGTTCGCCCCGAGGCCGCACGGCTCAAAGGTGTCGGCGGGCCAGTGGCCGGGCAGGCGGACATAGTCATCGTCCCCGGCGTGGAGGCGGGCAACACGGCAGCCAAGGCCATCCAATACCTGGCTCATGGGAAGATGGCTGGCCTGGTCGTCGGGGCCAGGGTGCCGATCATCATCAACTCGCGAGCCGATACCCCGGAGACCCGTCTTTATTCCACGGCGATGGCCGTAGTCCTGGCCGCAGACTAGGCTCCATAGGCCGGGCATCCTTGTCCGACGCCGGGTTTAGCGACGGGCAGGGATGCCTGCCCTACATGACTGACCAATCTCCGTCCAGCCAACGAGGAGGTAGCAGTTATGCTGAACACTGGAAAAGAAGCCCTTTTCGCACCGGGCAAAGCCCGTTGGCTGCTGGACGGGGGGTTAGAGACTTTGGGCGCGGGGGAGCGACAGATTCTCCTGGTGATGGCCGAACTGGCCGTACTGCAAGGGCACGCACTTTCCGCCGAGGAGAAAGAAGTGGTGGCTCGCCTGCGGACCGATACCGAGGGCGATTACGACGCCGAGGACGTGGCGAGCAAGGTCAAGAAGCTGGTGAAAGGCAAGCCCAGGCGGGGGGCAGAGCCTTTCACTCTGCCGCCGGATCTGAAGCGTCTGAAGAAAATTGGCAAGAAGTAGCCGCCGTCCCCGTAGTTGGACCGCTCTCTAGCTCGTCCTTCACCGTCTGATACAGTTCCTCAGCCCTGAGTTCGCGCAGGGTATAACACGGCCCACCCAGCGCCTCGGCCAGCCCCTGGGCCAACCCCCGATCAAAAGTGGCTTGCTCCATGTTAATCACCACCGAGCGAATCCCGGCCCGACGGATATAGTCCGCGATGTGCAGGGCCTCCTCCTGAGCCGGTAGATCGGTCATGGACACGTTACCCGCGCCGTCGGTGAGCAAAATCATCAGGGGCACGACCTCGGGGTTGAGGCGCTTTTCCCGGCGCAGCATCCGGTAGGCCAGGAGCAATCCACTGGAGAGAGGAGTTTTGCCGCCCACAGGAATGTCTTTCAGCAGCCGTTTGGCCAGTTCCACGCTGGAGGTGGGTCGCAGGACAACTCTGGCCTTCTCCTTTTGAAAGACGACCAGCCCCACCTGATCGCGGCGCTGATAGGCATCCATGAGCAGTGACATGATCGCGCCTTTGGTAGCGACCATGCGCTCCGCTGCTGCCATGCTCCAACTGGCATCCACTACGAAGAGGATGAGATTGGCCGCGCGGCGGACGCGGACCTTGCGTCGCAGGTCCTGCCTGGTGATGGTAAAAGCTGTCCCGCCGTGCTCGCGGCGTTTCTGATAAGGAGCTGCAGCACGCAGAGTGGCATCGAAGGCCAGGTCGGTCGCGCGGCCCTCGACGGGCCGGCTCTGGACGTATCGCCCGCGCTTGCGGTCGGTGCGGGTGAAACTCCGCTTGCCGGCGGTACGCCGGGTCAGCTTGTCCAACGGGGTCTCCAGACGGCGCGCCCGGAATGCCGATCCGATGGGCACGGACGTGTCTGCCTGGCGAATGTAAGCCAGCGGCGGGGCCGGGGCGTCGTGGCCTTTGAGGGGAGTGCCCCCACTGGTGAGGGGATCATGGGGCGTGGCCGGCTCAGCCATCACGTCCTCGTTTTTTTTTACCGGGGATGGGTCCGTCTCCGCCGGGCCAGAGGACTCCTGCATGGACAACTCGGCCTTCACCTGCTCCAGCCGTTCTTCCAGTTGCTCGAATTGCATCTCGGTCTCCTGGAAGGGCTGGCGCTTGAGGCGATGGGGCAAAGCCAACTCTGCCGCCGCCAGAATGTCTGCCTCGTTGATGCGACGGCGGCCGTGAAAGGCAGCGTGCGCCCGTGCCGTCTTCAGGATGACGATGTCCGCCCGATGGCCATCCACCTGGAAGCCGGCGGTTAGCTCGGCGATGGTGTACAGATCATTCGTGTCGTAGGTGACATCGGGCAGGAGCACCCGTGCTCGCGCGATTTCCCGGGAGAGCTGCTCCTCGCGGGGTTCCCACTCAGCGCGGAAACCCTCTGGGTCCTGCTCGAATTGCACGCAACGCTCCAGGATGTCTACCCGCGCGCGCGGGTCGGTGATCCCGCGAATCTCCACGCACAGCGCGAAGCGGTCCAGGAGCTGCGGCCGCAACTCCCCCTCCTCGGGATTCATCGTGCCCACCAGGATGAAACGGGCCGGGTGCGAGAACGAGATGCCCTCACGTTCCACCACGTTCACGCCCATCGCCGCCGAATCCAGCAGCAGGTCTACCACGTGGTCGTCCAGCAGGTTGACCTCGTCCACGTACAGCAGTCCCCGGTTAGCAGCGGCCAGCACACCAGGCTCGAAGTGCCGCTCGCCCTTCTGGATGGCCAGCTCTATGTCCAGCGTGCCCACCACGCGGTCCTCGGTGGCACTCACCGGCAGATCCACGAAACTGGTGCGCCGCCGGATCACCGGCAGAGTCTCGCCTCGATTCAAGCGCTCGCGACAGTTATCGCACATCGCCTCCGGCGACCGTGGATCGCAGTTGAAGGGGCAATCGGCGACGACCTCGATCTCCGGCAGCAGGGCGGCCAGGGCCCGTGCTGCGGTGGATTTGGCCGTACCGCGCTCGCCCCGGATCAGCACCCCGCCAATCTGCGGGCTGATGGCGTTCAAAATCAGGGCCAGCTTCATCCGCTCCTGGCCCACGATAGCGGTAAATGGGAAAATGGTTGGCATCGTTTTTCTCTCCGCAGGATGTCGTTGTAGCGCAAAGATTATACTCCAAGTTAGAGAAAAGTCCAAACCCCGACTATTTTCAGTGGTTTTGCACTTTTTGCAAAGCATCCGTGGTTCGCCACTCGCGCCCCCCTCTGTCCCCCCGCCCCTTCGACTGGGCTCAGGACAGGTCGCAGGGGGGAAGCCTGTCCTCCCCCTGTTCCACGGGGGGAGCTAGAGGGGGGCGCGATCCGTGCCCAACGCCGCGTTTGACAGAATCGGCGTTCGGGTTTATAATATCGGCATCCGATAACGGGAGGCGATAGAATGATCCGCGATTTCTTCCTGGGTTTCATCAAAATCCACATCCTGTACCACGCGGCCAAGGGGCCGATCTACGGCGCGGAGATGGCCCGTGAGCTGGGCCGCCACGGGTACGACATCAGCCCGGGCACGTTGTATCCCACGCTGCACGGGTTGGAGCAGGCAGGGTATCTAACCAGCGAGACGCGCGTCGTGGCGGGCCGGCGGCGTAAGTACTACCGCATCACTCCAAAGGGACGGGGGGCGTTGGCAGAAGCGCGGGCCAGGATCGCCGAATTGGTGCACGAAGTGCTGGAAGAGTGACGAATGGCGAATAGCGAATAGCGAATTTGGGGAGGTAACATGACCAACAAACAACTTGAAACTTCGAGCCCTGAACCTACAAACCGTAGGTTGAGCTGGCGGTCACTGCCACGCAACGTGTGGGCGGTGAGCTTGACCAGCTTCTTCATGGACATCTCCAGCGAGATGGTGATCAACATCCTGCCGCTGTTTCTGTCCAACGTGCTGGGGGTGAAGACCAACGTCATCGGCCTGATCGAGGGCATCGCCGAGGCCACGGCCAGCCTGCTCAAGGTGTTCTCCGGCTGGCTCTCGGACAAGCTGCGGGCGCGCAAGTGGCTGGCGGTGGCCGGGTACGGGCTATCGGCGCTGGCCAAGCCTTTCTTTTACGTCGCCAACTCGTGGGGGGTGGTGGCCGGCGTGCGCTGGGCCGACCGGGTGGGCAAAGGCATCCGTACCGCACCCCGCGACGCGCTGGTGGCGGACAGCATTGACGAGCAACATCGGGGGCTGGCCTTTGGCCTGCACCGCGCAGCCGACACCGGTGGGGCGGTGTTAGGACTGGTCATTGCCCTGGTCGTGGTGTGGATGGCCCAGCGCAGCAACATGCTCCTGGGACGAGCCACCTTTCAGACAGTGGTGCTCATCAGCCTGGTGCCGGCTTTTCTGGCCGTGATCTCGCTGGCTATCGGCGCGCGGGACGTGCCGGTCAAGGGAGAGCGCGAGACTCCGAAAGTTTCTTTCCGCGGGCTGGGCCGTTCCTTCGCGATCTTCATGGTCATCGTCGGCATCTTCGACCTGGGCAACTCGTCGGACGCCTTCCTGGTGCTGCGGGCGAACGAGCGGGGGCTGAACGTGGTACAGGTGCTGGGGATGCTCGTCACTTTCAACGTGGTGTACACCCTACTTTCCACCCCGGCCGGCTCACTCTCCGACCGCATTGGACGGCGCAAGCTGATCATCGGCGGCTGGCTGATCTACGCGCTGATCTACTTCGGATTCGCGTTGGCGAGGACGGGCTGGAACGTGTGGGTTCTTTACGCCATCTACGGGGCGTACTACGGCCTGGCCTACGGCACGACCAAGGCGATGGTGGCCGACATTGTGCCCGTGCACTTGCGGGGCACGGCCTACGGAACGTACAACGCCGTGCTGGGCATCCTGGATTTCCCGGCCTCACTCATCGCCGGACTGCTGTGGTCGGGCATTCCATCCCTGGGCTGGAACGGTTTTGGTCCCTCGGCGCCCTTTTTCTTTGGCGGGATGCTGGCCCTCATCGCCGCAGTGCTGATGGCCGTGTGGACGCCACGCCCGAGCGCCGGCGAACCGGGGTAGCAGCGGTTAAGGTGCCCGGCACTTCGGAAGTGCCGGGCACCTCCGGCGCAGATTTGCCCCAGCCCACGGCTATGCTATAATAGCCGTGCCGTAAGCCCGCTGCGACAACGGATTGACAGCGGATAAGCGGATGGCTTGAGCGGCTGTTCACTTGTCCGGCCAGTGGGAGTGACCTGTGAGCAACTCTGATCTCCCTCAAGACCCAGCGACTGAGGCAAATGTCCCAGAGGAGGCGAGAGGGTGGTCGGAGAAGTTGGGCAGGCGAAGAACACCATGACAAGGTACGATTCGGACAAGCATCATCATCCCTGCGACTCCGCTCAGGGCAGGCGTTCCATTCGCCTGAAGGGGTACGATTACACTCAACCGGGGGCGTATTTTGTGACTATTGTGGCCCATCAGAGGGAATGCTGGTTCAATCAATCGGCATTCCGTGTCATTGTTGAACAGGAATGGTGTGGCCTGCCGGCGCGATTCCCCACGATACGATTGGACGAATTCGTGGTGATGCCCAATCACGTCCATTTCATTGTATGGTTGAACCCGCCGGTAGGGGCGCAATTGAATTGCGCCCCTACCACACCCATTGGCCAATCATTCACCGTGGACTGGGAACGTCCCACGCTGGGTCAGGTGGTGCGGGTGTTCAAGGCAGTCGTCACCCGTCGCATTCGCCAGGCTGACGGGAAAGGGTTTGCATGGCAACGCAATTATTACGAACGCATCATCCGCAACGAGCGGGAGTTAAACGCTATCCGCCAATACATCCGCGACAATCCGGCCCGTTGGGCCGAGGACTTGGAGAACCCCGACCGCATCGCAGAGGCGCGACGTCCCGAAAAAGCACCGTGAGTGTCCATCATTAGGCTGGTGGAGCAGGCGGGGCGAACGAGCCATTGAAAAGTCAGACACCCACCCCAACGTGCCTGTCATCTGGAGGAAAGTGCAAAAAAGCAGGTACATTAATGTAGCGGCAGACGGTTCTGTCCACCATAAGGCCAACACAGCGGTTGGGCCACTACGTCCACACTAATTATACTTAAGGAGGAGAGAGGGAAATGGAGGCAAAAGTGTGACATGAGTTCAAAACGGTTTCTTTACCTGGGGCTGCTCATCGCGGCCCTGATCGTGGCTGCCTGCAGCCCTACGCCCGCGCCGACGTCGTTGCCGCCGACCGATACGCCGGCGCTGACGGCAACCACGGAGGCGACCACGGAGGCGACCACCACCGGCGAGAGCAAGGTGCCCATGGGCTTTACTGAAGAGGGCGCGCCTTACCAGGGCAATCCCGATGCACCCGTAACGCTGGTGGAGTATTCCGAGTTCCAGTGACCATACTGTGCCCGTCACACCTTACAGACGGGCCCGCTTCTGTATGAAGCGTATATCGCCACTGGCAAAGTCAAGCACGTTTTCATCCAGCACCCACTCGACGCCATCCATCCCCAGGCAC
Organism: Anaerolineae bacterium; assembly: GCA_021162125.1. Lineage (GTDB taxonomy): Bacteria > Chloroflexota > Anaerolineae > JACIWR01 > JACIWR01 > JACIWR01. The sequence goes on along the minus strand of JAGGZG010000329.1, from coordinate 1,104 downwards.
GGCAGGCCGCCGAAGCCTCGCTTTGTGCCGCGAAACAGGGAGCCCCAGCTTTCTGGGCCATGCACGACCGCCTCTTCGAGGCGAGAGATGAGTGGATCGGGCAAGATAACCCGGCCGAACAGTTCGATAAGTACGCCGCTGACCTGGGCCTCGATGCCGATGCCTTTGCCGCTTGCCTGGAGTCGGGAGAGACAGAAGACCAGGTCCAGGCGGAGTACGAGCAGGGCGAGGCATTGGGAGTAAGCGGCGTCCCGGCCTTCTTCATCAACGACTGGTTTATCTCCGGCGCGCAGCCATTCGAGGTGTTCCAACAGACCATCGAGGCCGCGCTGCGGGGAGAGCATCCGGCCCCCACGCCCACACCGCTGCCGCCCGGCGTGATGCCCTTCGATCCGAACCCGGAGCAGCCCGGCTACACGTACAGCGGCGATGCCTTCCACGGCTCGGAGGAGGCAGAGATCATCCTCGTCGAGTTCGTTGACTTCCAGTCGCCGGAAAACCGCAAACACTACCTGGAAGCGTGGCCCGACCTGGAGGAGAAATACGTAGAGCCGGGTAAGGTGCGGCTGGTCATCAAGCATTTTCCGGCTCCTGATCATTCCCAGGGGTTCCAGGCCGCCGAGGCAGCCGAATGTGCCGGGCAGCAGGAGGCTTTCTGGCCCATGTACGACCTGCTCTTCCGGCAACAGGAGGAGTGGAGTCAGGCGGATGATGTCTCAGCCACGCTGAAGGGATATGCCGCTAAGCTGAACCTGGACGTTGACGCCTTCGCAGCTTGCCTGGACGAAGGCCAGACGAAGGATAAAGTAAATCAAGACTTCGCCATCGCGCAGCAGAATCAGTTTCCGCCCGCACCGCAGTTCTTCATGTTCATGGGGCAGCGAGGTGGCTATGTGCCTGCCGACCAACTCCAGCAGGTCATCGAGCAGTTGTTGGCGCAGGAGTGAGGAAGCAACTCACCTACCCTCCCGCAGGGGCGAACCACGGCGGTCGCCCCTGCGGGCAGACGCAGGGCCCATACGCATCAAGTTAAGGGGCAAAGGGAGTGAAATTCGCCGGTGTAGTGTCTTTTGCTACCGGCAAACCTCGCCTCGACAAGGTTCC
>JAGGZG010000094.1 GCA_021162125.1 Anaerolineae bacterium | reverse complement strand
CGTAAATTGAATTTTGCCTTTCTACATAATTCGTAATGCCAAGAGGAGTCCGCGCTCTCTAGCGCGGAAGGAGATTGAGCTTTAGCTCCTCAGGCGCGGTTTCAACCGCTGGCCTGAGTAGTAACCCCTCGTCTGTCGCTGGGCATGCCTCTCAGATGAATTGAGCTGTCACGAATCCCTCTGAGATGGCGTTGATAATCTTGCGTGGCTGGACGGCATCGCCAATGACGAGAGGGTTAAAGTCCCGCAGTTCTTGCACCAGTTTGTCCGCTGGTTTCGCCCCTCGGGCCAGCACCACCCGATCGGCAGGGACGACGCGCTCCTCTCCGGTCTGATCCCGCACCAGCACCCCTTCCGCCTGGATCGCTTTCACTTCTACGCGGGTTATGATCTCTACCCCGTGTTCCTTCAAGTCGCGCAACAGGTGATCGCGGTACAGCGGCTCGATGCTGCGCCCAATCGTCTCGTACCGCTTGAGCACGGCCACGGCGTTCCCCTGCGTGGCCAGGTATGCCGCCGTCTCCAATCCCAGCATCCCCCCGCCGACGAGGGCGAACCGTTGCCCTGTGAAGCGCATCCGGCGGGCCAGGAGCTCCTGGGCCACGAGCACGTTTGGCCCGTCCACGCCGGGAATATCGGGGATGGCGGGCTCGGAGCCGGTGGCGACGATCACTACGTCGGGGTTCAAGGCCCGCACTCTCTCCGCGTCCATTGCCTCCCCCAGGTGGATCTCCACTCCCAGGCGGGGCAGTTCGTGGGCGAAGTACTCCGTGATCCAGTTGAGCTTCTCTTTTCCCGGTGGTACAGCGGCCACGTTGAGCATACCACCCAGGTGGGTTTCCCGCTCGTAGAGGGCCACCCGATGCCCGCGCAAGGCCGCCACCCGCGCAGCTTCCATCCCCGCCGGGCCACCGCCGATGATCAGCACCCGCTTGGGGGTCTTCGCTCGTTCGAGCCGACACGCCTCTGGCCTCCGGCCCACGGTCGCGTTGAGCGAGCAGCGCAGGGGTGCATCCTCTACATGGCGGGCCATCACGCACTCGTTGCAGCCGATGCATCGGCGGATAGCCTGCTCCTCCCCGGCCCGTGCCTTGTTGGGCCAATCGGGATCAGCGATCAGTGCCCGCCCCAGGGCGACGAAATCCGCTTTTCCCGCCTCCAGAATCTCCTCGGCGACGCGGGGCTCGCGAATGACGCCCACGGCGATCACCGGGATGGAGACCGCTTTCTTGATCTCGGCGGCCAGGTAGACCCGCCAAGCCTGGGGATAGGGCATCGGCTCCAGGCGCTTCTCCTTGCCCCCCAGACCGAAATCGGGGTGGATGGCGTCTGCGCCAGCTTCCTCCAGACGGCGGGCGAACCAGCGGCCATCCTCCAGCGTGAGCCCGCCCTCCAGCATGTCTTCGGCAACCAGGCGTACCATAACCGGGAAGTCGGAGCCCACGTGACGCTTGATTCCGACCACGATCTCCACCAGAAAGCGGACTCGATTCTCACGACTGCCGCCGTACTCGTCCTGGCGCTTGTTGGTCAGCGGGGAGAGGAATTGGTTGATGAGCAACCCGTGGCAGGCCTGCAGCTCCACCGCGTCGAAACCGGCCTCGTAGGCCCGCCGCGCTGCTTGTACGTACTGCCCGACCACCTCTACAACTTCTGTGTGGGAGAGCGCCCTGGGCACAAGGCCATCTTTGGGCCGGGGAACGGCTGAAGGGGCGACCGGCGTCTCCCCTCTGATGTAGCGCAGTCCGGCGCTCATCCCCGGATGAGTGAGCTCCGCGGCAGCCTTCGCCCCGCCCTGGTGGATGGCATCGGCCAGGCGGCGCAGGCCGGGGATGAAGGCATCGTCGTCAATGCGCGGCTGGGCCGCGCCGTGGCAGGCCAGCGGGTAAGCGAGGCACACGTTCTCCACCGTGATCAGCCCCACGCCGCCTCTGGCCCGCTCCGCGTAGTGGAAAATCAGCTCGTCGCTCACTGTGCCGTCCCCGCCCGCCAGGTTGGTGGAGATAGGGGCCATAATGATCCGATTTTTCAGGGTCATCTTTCCGATTGAACCAGGTTCAAACAAGGTTTGGAACATCTTTCCCTGCCCTCTTTCTTTCAAGCATACCAGTCGGCACGGGTTAGCGGCAGGCCACTCTGCCCACGCTCGCCCGGCCAGACCAGCAATGCCTGGTAAACGTTGAGCCGCCCCACAGTAAAGCCATGCGCCGAGCCGGACATAAACAGCCGCCAGACGCGATAGGTTGGCTCGTCCACGAACTTGAGCGCCTGGTCATGATGTGCCTCCAGGCGGCGCACCCAATGGCGCAGCGTCAGCGCGTAATGCTCGCGCAGACTCTCCACATCGCGCACCTCAAAGCCGGCCTCTTCGGCGACCTGCAACGTGGTGCTGATTGGCACCAGCTCACCGTCGGGAAAGACGTAGGTATCGGAGAAGGATGGGCCGGACTTGGGCCTGTTTGTGGCCCGGTTGGCGATCCCGTGGTTTAGAAAGACGCCCCCGGGCTTCAGCAAGCGCGCTGCCAGGGCGAAGTATTGTGGCAACTTGGCCTCGCCCACGTGCTCGAACATCCCTACACTCACCAGGGCGTCGTAGCCGTCCGGCTCATCCACCTGGCGGTAGTCCTGTACCTCTACTCGACAACGGTCGGCCAGTCCGGCGGCGGCAATGCGTTCGTTCGCCAAATCCGCCTGGGGTTGGCTGAGGGTGATGCCGGTGGCGTCCACACCGTAGTGTTCCGCGGCGTGCATCACCAGCCCACCCCAGCCGCAACCTACGTCCAGCAAACGTTGGCCGGGCTGCAAGCGCAACTTGCGGCAGATGTAGTCCAGTTTTCGCGCCTGGGCTGTGTCCAGATCGTCATCGGGGGTTGTAAAGTAGGCGCAGGAATAGACCATGCGCTGGTCCAGCCAAAGGGCGTAAAAGTCGTTGGACACATCGTAGTGATAGGTCACTGCCTGCCGGTCGCGAGTGATCGAGTGACGCTTGCCCTTCAGTCGGGCCGGGCCACGCTGTCCAGGCCGGCGGCCCTGGCCAGCCGGCAAGCGCAGCAGGTCGCGCGCGACCCGCAGTTTCCTCGTCCAGCCCAACGTGGCCTGCTCCAGTGAATCGGCCAGGTCGAACACGGCCTCGATGTCACCCTCTATGTCAAAATCATCGTACAGGTAGGCTTCGGCCAGACCCACTTCATTGGCCGGCAGGAACATCTCGCGCAGTGCGCCGGGATGCTTGAGCACGACTGTGACCGGGCGAGGTGCTGCGTCGGGCCAGAGCGTGCCGTCCCACAGACGCACGCCCACCTTGTGCGCCGCGTCGCCGGCAAACAGTTCGTCCAGCAGACGCAGTGTCAGGCGGGCAGCTTCGTCGGGTTGAGGGGTTTGTTCTTGCTCGTCCAGCACCTCGGTCTCTTTCTCTTTGGACATGGGATCCTCCTCTTTATCTCGACATTGTTAGATTTGCCGTGCAGTGCCTACCTCACCCTCCCCTTCCCTCAGGTTCCCTCCCCCGCTCGCGGGGGAGGGCCAGGGAGGGGATGGAGAGGGAAAGGGG
>JAGGZG010000068.1 GCA_021162125.1 Anaerolineae bacterium | reverse complement strand
CTGCCGCACACTCTGGAACTGGACCCGCGCCCTGATCCGGAGCCAGCCCGCGCCTCCCGCCGTGCCGTTCGGTCACCTCCTTCCTTCGAAACAGTGGCTGCCGAATGTTAAATTTGTCAGCCAATCAGGTGGCCCACATCACCCGACCATGGGTGGCCCATTAGGGGCGCTGATTGACAGGGGAGGCCAAGTGGAGCGTAGCGTGGAGGTGAGGGCCTGAGCGGGCACGAAGGGAGAACGCCTACTATGCCAAATCGTGAACAGACTGTTCGCTTTCCCAGCACCGGGGCGCATCCCGTGGAGCTGGAGGGAGTACTGCATCTGCCCGGCTCGGACCGCTATCCGGCGGCCATTGTCTGCCATCCCCACCCGCTGTACGGCGGGACGATGGACAACGGCGTGGTCGTGGCCATCGCCCAGGCACTGGCGGCACGGGGCATCGCCGCCCTGCGCTTCAACTTCCGGGGAGTGGGGCGCAGCCGGGGCCGGTTCAACGGCGGTGCAGGGGAGACGGATGACGCCCGTGGTGCGCTGGCTTTCCTGCATGCCCAGGGCGGAGTGGACCCCCGGCGACTGTACGTCGTCGGCTACTCCTTTGGTGCGTGGGTGGGCCTGCGCTGCGCTGACGAGGAAAGCATCGCTGGGGTAGTGGCCGTCGCTCCGCCCCTCCTCGTGCTGCCTCACGAGGGGCTGCTGCGTGACTTCATCGGCCCCAGGTGCTTCATCGTCGCCGACCGCGACCAATTCTGCTCGATCGAGCGGCTGCGGGCCTTCGTCGCCACCCTACCTCCGCCCGTGGAGGTGAAAGTCGTCCACGGTGCCGATCACTTCCTGTGGGGACACGAGGAGGAGGTGGGGGAATTGGTGGCCGGGTTCATCACGTGAAACGTAAAACGCGATACGTGAGAGCTATGTTTCACGTTTCACGCTTCTCACCGTTATTGCCGTTTGCGCTCCACCCGCGCTCGAAAGCGATCCAGGTCAATGATCATCCGCCCGTGGGTGCCCTCGCCCACCTTCTCCACTTCGTCGTGCACTTCCACGTGGAAGGTGAGCTTTCGCCCCTCGACGGCCACCAGTTCGGAGCGGGCGATGACGCGCATGCCCACCGGCGTAGCCGCCAGGTGACGCACGTCCAGGTGGACGCCCACCGTGCGCTGGCCGGGGGGCAACAGGTGATCCACCGCCGCCACGCTGGCCCGTTCCATCAGGCGCACCATCTCCGGCGTGGCCAGCACAGCTACACTCCCGCTGCCCAGGTGGCGGGCCGTATTCTCCTCGGCAACGACCAGTTCCATCTGGCCTACCAATCCGGGCACGATGTCCTCAATTCCCATGGAACTTCTCCTTCGCCTTTGATTTGCTAAAAACGTGGGGCGGGGCTATAATAACCCTCCGAGGAGGGAGTACGATGACCAAGAGATTAAGCGCCCCAGAAGATCAGGCCGGCTTTCTGAGCGATATTATCAAGAACCTCAAGCTGACGTGGCGCCTGCTTCGCGATTCTCGCGTACCTATCTGGCAGAAGTTAATCCCACCGGCGACGCTTCTGTATGTGATCTCTCCGATTGACTTTGTGCCCGATGCCATCTTGGGCCTGGGCCAACTCGACGACGTATCCGTGGTCTTGCTCGGCATCTGGGGGTTCATCCAACTCTGCCCCCAGGACGTCGTTCAGGAGCACCTCGCAGAGATCATGGCTCAGATGAACCCCTGGCGCACAGCAGGCGGCGAGAAGATTTCGGCCCCGGAGCAGGAGTCCGAATCCCCGCCCCAGGTGATTGACGTGGATTATGAGGTAGTGGAGGACGATGAGCCTGAGCGGGATTATGGGGCAGCAGATGAAAGAGAATCGTCTAGTAAGGCCACAGGATGACCGGAAGGAAAATACGATGGCAGTGAAACAAGATCCAATGGAGACCATTCAAGTGCGGGTGTCTCCAGAGCTGGCGCGGCGGCTGCGGCCATACCAAAGCGAGCTGCCCCGTATTCTGGAGTGGGGGCTGTGCCGCCTCGAGAGAGAAACAGATGCGGGCCCTCCTACGTCCACAACTCGAGAAGAGATACTTACCGTATTACGTTCGACGGGAATCCTTGTTGAGTTGGATCCGTCCATCGCTGCGCGGTATCGAGCTGGCTCTGATCAGCGGCGTTGCACTCCCGTTCAGGTGCAGGGCAAACCACTCAGCGAAATGATCATCGAGGAACGCAATCGGCGATGGAACAACAGTCAGTGAGTGCCACATTTTACCTGGACAGCAGCGCGTTGGTCAAGCGGTACGCTATCGAGGCCGGCACTGAATGGATCCAGACATTGTGCGATCAGCCCAATCGCGTCATCGCGGTAGCACTCGTTGGCATTGTTGAAGTTGCGGCGGCCGTAGCTGGCAAAGTCAGGGGCAAGGTTGTGGATCAAGCCCTGGGTGACGTAATCCTGAGCAGTCTTAAAGCCGATGCTGCGACCCAATATACGTTGCTGGACGTGAGTCAGTACGTGGTGGACGAAGCCGTCGAACTCACCCGTCGGCACCGGTTGCGCGGCTACGACGCCGTCCACCTGGCCTCTGCATTGCGTCTCAACCGCGCTTTAATAAACCACCGACTCTCCCCGCTCACCTTAGTCGCGGCCGACGACGACCTCTTGGAAGCTGCTCAAGCTGAGGGGCTGGCGACCGAGAACCCGAACCACCACCCGTAGGTATCCTGTCCAGAGAACCCATTGCCCCCAACAACTCTCCCAGTCCGTGAGAGGCCGCGTGTCCCCAGTGGCCTGGGCTTTATTGAATATGTTCGGCCGTTTTCGTTTCAACGACATGACCGGCCAGGTCGTATGCCATCGCCTCCTCGATGCGTACCGGCACCATCTCCCCTACGGGCAGTTCCCCGGTGACGATCACCAGGCCGTCAATCTCCGGTGCGTCACGGTACGACCGCCCCACGCTCAACCCGTCGCCACTGCCCTCCAGCAGCACGTCCAGCGTGCGCCCCACCTGGGCCCGATTGCGCTCCAGCGATATGCCCTGCTGAAGGGCCATCAGTCGCTCGTAGCGCTCAACCTTGACCTCGTCGGGCAGTTGGCCGGGGAGTTCCGCCGCCGGGGTGCCGGCCTCAGGCGAGTAGGTGAAGGCCCCCACGTGGTCGAAGTCCATCTCGGCGACGAAATCCAGCAGCGTCTCGAACTCGGCCTCGGTCTCGCCGGGGTAACCAACGATGAAGGCGGTGCGCAAAGCAATGTCAGGCATGGCCGCACGCAGGTCCTCGATCAGGCGGCACACGCGATCCACATCGTGTGGACGGCGCATCCGGCGCAGAACGTCGGGGTGGCCGTGCTGGAGGGGCATGTCCAGGTAGTGACAGACCTGTGGGTGGCGGGCCATCGTCTCGATCAGGCGCGGGCTGATGTGCTGTGGGTAGGTGTACATCAGGCGTAGCCAGGCCAACTCGGGTGTAGCTTCCAGGATGGCCTCGATCAGATCGGGCAGAGCGTCGTTCTGGCCACGGTCGCGGCCGTAGGCGGTGGTATCCTGGGCGATGAGTACGATTTCTTTCACACCCTGGGCGACCAGCGTGCGGGCGTCGCTGACGACATCGGCCACGGGCCGGCTGCGCGCTGGCCCCTTGATGGTCGGGATAGCACAGAAGGCGCACGGTGCGCTGCATCCTTCGGCGATTTTGAGGTAAGCGCTAGCCCCTTGCACGGCCGTGCGCGGCCCGTGCGCTGCCGCTTGCAGGGTGGTCAGCGGGTCGCCGATCAGACTGACCTGCCCAGGGTGCGTTTGCATCTTCTTCACGAGGTCCAGCACCTCGCTCCAGCGGCGGGTGCCCAGCAGGCCACTCAGCTCTGGGACGGCCTGCCGCAGCATCTGTGGTGTGTACTGGGCCATGCATCCGGCGGCCACCAGCCGTTGACCGGGGCGCAGGGTAGTAGCCAGCTCCCGCAGGATCGCCAGGGATTCATCCCGCGCCTCGGCGATGAACCCGCAGGTATTGACGATGAGCAGGTCGGCGGCCTGTGCATCTGCGGTGGGAACGTGCCCGGCTGCGTTCAGCAGGCGAGCTATCCCCTGCGCGTCCACGGTGTTTTTGGGACAGCCCAGGGAGATCAGGTGATAGCGCATCTGTGTCCTCTCTCTCGTGCAAACAAAACACACGGAAAGTTATCCGCCTTCCGTGTGTTCGCCGTCAGTGTCAGCCCCGCTGGTCAGGGGGTGGTCGGCGTCTCGGTGGGCTGCGGCGAGGCCGTGGCCTCAGTCTCAGCGCCCGGCGTGACAGTGGTGGTCATTGTTCCTGTAGGCGTGATGGTGGCGGTCACCGTTCCTGTAGGCGTGATGGTGGTTGTCACCGTCCCCGTCACAGTAGGCGAGACGGATACCGTCGGGGTGAGCTGGCCCTGTGACCCCCAGTACAAGTCCACCACCTCACCACGCGTGCCGAGGGGGCCCAGCGACTCTCCGTTGACCGTCGCCTCCACTCCGCCGGCGTTCCCACAGCGCAAATGAATGCTGTGCTGCCCCTGCCAACTGCGAGTGGTGCCCGCTTCTATAATCCCCTCGTGTACCTTGACCCCGTCCACCTCTACCAGCAGCCAGGCCCGCTCCACGATTTTGATCTCCAACGTGACCTGGGTAACGACCGGCGTTGGGCCTTCCGTCGGCGTGGGCGAGACCGTGGGGGTCGGCGACGGGGCGCGTGTGGGCGTCATGGTCGGCGAGGGTGTCGTCTGCGGGCTGTCCGTTGCCTCGGCGACGAGTGTCGGCGTGGGCGCGGCCCGCCACGGCAGGGTGAAGGACCACTGTAGCCACTGGGGCATCTGAGGCCACTGGGGCGAAAGATACTCGCGCACTGCCCAGGCTCCGAACAGCACGATCGCCAGCGCGATCAGCACGGCGAATACCCGGTCAAGCCGCAGCCAGGTCGAGGGGCTGAGGGTGATGTCCGCCGAGCGAAACAGCCCCGGCTCGGGTGGAGCCTCTTCTTCGCGGGTCTCGTCCTCGTAACGGGCCAACACCTCCGCCACATCCAGGCCCAGGTGCTGGGCGTAATTTCGCAGGAATCCTCTGACGTGCACCGGCGTGGGCAGGGCTGCGTAATCCCCTTCCTCTAGCGCCTGGAGAAATTTGCGGCGGATGCACGTTGCCTCCTCCACTTGCTCCAGTGACATGCGCTTACTCTCACGTGTCTCCCGCAGCCACTGTCCCAACTCACCCATACGTTTGTGCCTCCCCTAAAAGTATCAAAAAGAGCTTCCCGGCGAGGGGGATTATTCCTCCCGTTCCACGACGACTGTCACCTGAGGCGTGACGTCGGCCATCAGCTTGACGGTTACTTTGTGAGTGCCCAATTCGCGGATGGGCTCTTCCAGCACGATTTTGCGCTTGTCAATGGACTCCCCGATCAGCCGTTGTATCTCTTCTGCAATGTCGGCGGTAGTGACCGAACCGTACAGCCGGCCTTTCTCTCCCGCCTTGCGCCGGAAAGTTACCGTTGTCTGCTCCAATCTCTCGGCCAGGTGGCTCGCTGCCCGGGTCTTCTGTGCCTGTCGCCGGGCCTCGGCCTCGATGCGCCGTTGGGCATCTTTAACCACTCCTCCGGTGGCCAGTATGGCTAACCCGCGACGGATGAGAAAATTGCGCCCGTATCCATCTGCTACGTCCTTGATCTCTCCAGCCTTGCCTAGACCCTCGACGTCTTTAGTTAAAAGAACCTTCACGTTGGCTGCCTCGCTTTCTTTATTTGGTCTGTAGAACGTGGGTCATAATATACACCAAAACGGGCGAAAACTCAAGTTAATGATTGCCTATTCGCGTAAAGTGGGGTATAATAGCCACCGTGTTAGTTCCGTCACTTCGTTGACCCGGCACCATACCTTATAGCAGGGCCGGAGTAGAAGGGTGTAAGCGTTCAGTCGTCCACTTGATTTTACCGCAGAGCGCGCAGAGGTCGCAGGGTTTTTCCTTGTGGCCCCGGTAGATATGCGATTGAAAACCATTTCTTACCCGTCTCTGCGTTCTCAGCGTCCTCGGCGGGTTACTACTCAGGCCAGCGGTTGAAACCGCGCCTGAGGAGCTAAAGCTCAATCTCCTTCCGCGCTAGAGAGCGCGGACTCCTCTTGGCATTACGAATTATGTAGAAAGGCAAAATTCAATTTACG
>JAGGZG010000048.1 GCA_021162125.1 Anaerolineae bacterium | reverse complement strand
GTTCGCGTTGGTGTCCCGATGCTCAAGCATCGGGCTGAAAGGACAAAGCCCGCTGAAGCGGGCTCAGGGCGCTTTAGAGTGTGTCGGAAAACTCGCGTTATGTCACAACCCTCCTGTGCATACATAGATAAAAGTTGACCATAATCGCAATTCTTCGATACACTCTAAAGCGCCCTGAGCCCGCTTCAGCGGGCTTTGTCCTTTCAGCCCGATGCTTGAGCATCGGGACACCAACGCGAACCCCATTATTCCACGTAGAACCCCGCAGGCTTATTTGCCTCGGAGTGGAATAGTGAAAAATCTCGTTTTTGCATTGAGAGAACGAGATTCTTCGTTGCTTCGCTCCTCAGAACGACAGCTTGGAGCGCGTTTAAATTTTACATGCGATTGTCCTGTGGCAGGGAGGTCAGTCTTGCATCGCCTGGGCCACGACTCGCCTGACCGTCTCTGTGAGGAAAGGTTTCTTCAGGAAGGGACGGCCAAGCTCAGCGAGGAAAGCCAGAGTACTTTCGCTGGCCGTATCACCGGTGGTAAAGATGATCCGTTTGGCCAGATCCGGTTGAGTGGCCAGCACGTGGGCGTATAGCCGCCGCCCATCCATGCCTGGCATCTTCACGTCCGAGATGACCAAATCCCAGTGTTGTTCGGCGAGCTTGCTGGCAGCGGCATCGCCATTGTCCACTACTTCGACGATGCACCCCTCCCTCGTCAGGATGCGGCTCAGCAAGGTGAGGATGTGCTGCTCGTCGTCTACCACCAGGATGCGCTTACCCTGGCCCTCAATCCTGGACTGGTCAACGGGAGACCCACTGATGGGCTTCTCCTCCATCGTAGGTCGGACCGGCAATTCGAGGAAAAATGTGGATCCCCGGCCGACCTCGCTCTCCACCCAGATGTCGCCACCATGTTCCTTCATGATACCGAAACAGATGGATAGTCCCAGGCCCGTGCCCTCACCCACGTCTTTGGTGGTGAAAAAGGGATCGAAGATGTGATTGATGATCTCCGGGGCAATGCCCGGCCCGTCATCGCGGATAATTACCCACAAGACATCCCCATTGCGGGCAAGCTGTGAGGCGACGTGCAGATGCCCTGCGCCACGGTGACTGACCATCGCCTGGTGGGCATTCGTGATGATATTGAACAATACCTGCTGAATCTGGTAAGAATCCAGGAGAATAGGGGGCAGGTGCTCATCCAGGTCGGTGGTGACCACGATGTTGTCCACTCTAAGTTGATACGCCTGTAAATTGAGCACACTCTCGATGACCTGATTGACGTTGACCAGCCGTTTCTCCGGGCGATGTTGCCGGGCGAAGGTGAGCAAGTTTTTCACGATGCGCGCGCTGCGATCAGCCTCTTCCAGAATGCGCTCCAGATCGCTGCGGGTCTGGGGATCCTGATCGCTCTCCAGGGCGAGTTGAGCGTAACCCATGATTGAGGTCAGGGGATTATTTAGCTCGTGCGCAACACCGGACACAAGTTGGCCCAAAGCCGAGAGCTTTTCCACCTGCAGTAACTGCTGTTCCAGTTCCTTGCGGCGGGCAATATCGCGCACAGTCGCCAGGTAAACGGGCTTTTCGTCCAGTACGATAATCCTCGCCGTGGCCTCGACCGGCACCGTCTGGCCATTCTTGCGCAGCACCTGTGCTTCCTCAGCCACGATCTCCCCCGCCTCGCCAGTCTGCTCCAACGCTGCCTGGAAGATGTCCAGGCGCTGGGGAGGAGCGAGATCGGTGACCGAGCGGCCGATCAGCTCTTGCCGCGAGTAGCCGGTCAGCCGTTCCGCCTGCGGGTTGGCGTCTATAATGTGACCGGAGTGGGCATCGATCAAAAAGATGCCGTCGCTGGCTCCCTCAAACAGGGTTCGGTATCGCAGCTCCGATTGCTCCATCGCGTGGTACAGACGGGCATTCTCAATTCCGGCCTCGCTTTTGCTGGCTATCGCTTCCAGAAGGCGCAGGTCGGCCTCGCTGAAAAGCCCATCTCGCCGGTCCATTAGACAGATCAGGCCGAAAACCTCGCGCCCACAGCACAATGGGACAGCTATCAGCGAGCGGGGCCAGGCAACGCTATCGGCAGCAACGTCCGTGGCGAACAGGGGATCGGCGGACACGTTATTGCTCAGGAGTGAGCGGCCTGTGGTCAGTATCCATCGGGCCACGCTCAGGTCCTGAGGGGACGGGGTCGTGGATAACGGAGGCCCCTGGCGAGCGGCGACGTATAACCGACCGGTCTGGTCGTCCACCAGGACAATTTCGCCACTCTGCGCCGGCAGGGTCTCCAGTACCTGGGTCAGAATCGCTTCCAGCAGTTCGTTGAGTCGGAGTTCACGGTCCAGGTGCTCGCTCAGACGACTGAGTGCCTGGTATAGCTCCTTTTGCTGGCGCAGGGAGCCGGCCGCGTCGCCCACCAAATAGGCCAGCAGGTTAAAAACCACCAGCAGGGCAGCCAATTCGATAGCCGTGGAGGACGCACCCTCAGAGACGACGATCTGGGCCAGGACGGGTAGGAACAGGGAGGTGCAGAGCAGGGAGATACTGAAACCCACTGCCAATCCATACTGCAAGGCTGCGCTGGCGATGGGGATCACGTACAGATAGCGGTAAACGGAGTAGTAGGCGATACGCCGGGATTCGGCGTAGTACACCAGCAGGGTAATGAACACCAGACTCAGCCCCAGGAGGATCGCTGGAGCTAAGCGCTGTTTGATCAAACGGCGGGTTACACCTAGCATGAATTCGCCTGCCTCTTCCTAGGGACTAACGGAAGACCGTGAACAACCCAAAGGTCGCGTTGCTGATCCAGCCGGGCAAAATACTACCCGATGCCTGGTACAGAATCGCACTAAGCATGCTCATCATGAATGCGTAGAAGACTACGCCCAGCGTAAGTATCGGATTTTCCACCCATCCACCTTTGACTATGTAGATCAGCAGGTTGAAGCCAGAGCTGATCACGGCTGCCAGCCATAGGCTCTGCCGGCGAGTATTTACCAGATAGTCGAACACCAATCCACGGAAGAACAGTTCCTCGCTCAGAGACTGAACAGCAAACTCGAAGAGAGCGGTCCACACCAGGTAGGGTAAGGGTTGGGGGCGGAGCGTGATCGCGCGGCTCATCAAGCCTGTGAAAAGGAAGTGCCCACTGAGCACTGCGGCGCTGAGCAGGCCAACGGCGATCCACAGACCAGGTCGAGCCATGTACAGTCCGATGCTGCGTGCTTCTGTTGGATAGCGGCGGATCAGCCACAAAAAGGGTAGAGGGTAGAAGCCCATCAGCAAGCCGGTATACAGGATGGGATTGGCCACCTGGCCACTGTTAACGAAAGTGTCACGCAGGCCGCGCTTGCTCAGGTAATCAACCAGGGCCATCACCGCCAGCAGGAAAACGTAAGTCAGCCCCGCGATGCGCCATCGCTCCCGCCGCCGGCGGAGAGCGTACCACACGGCCACTGCCCCATACAGGCACAGCGAAGCCGCCTCCACCAGGAAGGAACGGATCGCCTCCGACGAGAGCACAAAATGGTCAACGGCGGCCGTCGCCAGGGCGGAGAAAATGGCCACCGATAATAACAGAATTAGACTGCGGCGTGCATCTTGCGTGGAACGCTGCTCGATAATCGCCCAGTCGTCGCGCACCCGGATATTGAGCGTGGAAGCCATATCTTCACCCTTCTCCGTTCTGGCGCAGTACTCGCTCGTCGCCTACCCGTTTGGTGATCCGGCGCTCGTCCAAATGGGTCATCAGGGCCAGTGCGTACTTACGGCTGGCGTTGAACATGTCCCGCACCTGGGCCACAGTGATGGCCCCATCACTTTTGAGATGAGCCACCACCCGTTCGACCATCTCCTGATAAGTCTCCGGCAGATAGAGCACGTCATCGCTGATCCTGATCAATTGTCCCTGTTCGATGAGCGCACTCAACACCTCCGCACCGACGCTGGCCTCACATTCCGCGAAAGAGGGGGTGGTGTACGGGTGACGTCGAAAAGTGGCCAACAGAGCATCTACCTGCCGTTGTTGTTCCGCGCCGAAACGCACCTCATGTGTGGATAGGCGGATGGCCCCGTTCTCTTCGACCAGATGCCCCTCGCTGACAGCCATGCTTATCACTTGACTGAAAAGTTTACCCGTCATTCTCAGACGGCTCTTAAGTTCTTCACGGGGCATACCTTTGCGCAGGCGATGCAGTGCGTGATAGGCACGCAGATAGCCACTCAGACGCTCCAGCAGACCTCGCCAGCCGGCCTCGGTGATCAGATACCAGGTACTGGCCGCCGCATTGGGGATCGCTGTAGGCTTGTCTTCGTCCAATACCAAAATCTGCCCCCCCTGGAGCAGGGCTTGCAGAGTCTCGGCCGCAACGTCACCGGGCAATCCGCAGCGCCTGATCAACTCGCGGGCCTCACACGGCTGTCGAGTCTCCAGGGACAGCAGGAGGATCTCCTGCGGCGTGCCGTGAGCCAACGTCTCCAGGCGGGCAATGACTTCGGGACGGAAGCGCCGGTGTTTGCGGCCAGGATACGGCTCGACGACCATCCCGCCGCCCAGCGTGCGACTGGGTGAGGGCTGGCGGATGATGAAGCGGTCATGCTTGACCAGCGCGACGGGGGATTCCAGACGCAATTGGGCCCAGCCCGTCTGCCCGGGCTGGAGGGTCTCCTGGCCCAACAGTCGCACCCGGGCGACAACCTCAGCGGCCCCGCTGAAGAAATCCACTTGTGTATTGTGTCTGAGGGGACGCGGGTTGTCCGCCAAGTAGTGCAGGCGGACGTCCACCAGGGTAGTAGGCCGCAACCAGCCGGGCATGGTGACCACGTCTCCCCGCCGGAGCTGGTCGGTGCTCACCCCGGTGAGATTAACAGCCACCCGGCTGCCGGGCACTGCAACGTCAATTTTCTGCTTGTGGGTCTGTAGGCCCCGGATGCGCGCCTTCAGGCCCTGGGGCAATATCTCCACCTCCTGGCCCACTTGCAGCGTGCCCTCGATCAACGTGCCGGTGACCACGGTGCCGAACCCGGCGATAGTAAACACGCGGTCAATGGGCAGGCGCGGGCGGCCCAGGTCAGGCCGCGCCGCACTCGTCGTCAGGTAACGATCCAGAGCGGCAATGAGCTCTGGCAAGCCCTCGCCCGTGCGCGCTGAGACCGGTATTATCTCCGCGCGTTCCAGGCAGGAGCCCGTCAGTTGCTCCGCCAGGTCGGCCATGACCAACTCCAGCCACTCCTGGTCTTCGACCAGGTCTATCTTGGTCACGGCCACGACCCCACCTGGCACTTTCAGCAAATCAAGGATGGCCAGGTGTTCGCGGGTCTGGGGCATCACCCCCTCGTCGGCAGCGACTACGAACAGCGCAGCGTCAATCCCGCCGACCCCGGCCAGCATGTTTTTGATGAAGTCCTTGTGACCGGGCACGTCCACGATGCCCACCCGCTCACCGCTGGGCAGGGTGAGCCAGGCGAAGCCCAAATCAATGGTCATCTCCCGTTCTTGTTCTTCTTTGAGACGGTCGGGATTGATCCCGGTCATAGCCTGGACCAGGGCGGACTTGCCGTGATCCACGTGTCCGGCAGTGCCGATGACGTGTGTCATGCCGCTACTTTGTCCCCATCCAGCGCAGCCAGGAATGCCTGCAGAGTCTCCGCCCGTGCCGCCTCTTCTGCCAATGACCGCAGGAGAGCTGGGTTTTCAATGGCGCGAAGTCGCTTTCCCACCTCATCCGCTGCCGCCATTGAGAGGTCAAAACGTGCCCGCAGGAAGTGGAGAATTGCCTCTCGCTGGCCTTCGAGCACCCCTTGCTGGAGACCTTGCTGGAGGCCCTGTTGAAGGCCCTGTTGAAGGCCCTGTTGGAGGCCCTGTTGAAGACCCTGTTGAAGGCCCTCTTGCACAATTTCCTGGTACCACGGTGACTCTCGTAGCACTACCATGTTCCACCTCACTATTCTGCACACTTGCTCCGGGGTCATCACGAAACTGGCGAATAACCCCAACACCACTTCCGCTTCTTCTCCCATGTCCCGCTTCCGCAGCAGAGATACCCCCTCCCGAACTATCTCCTCGTCCGCTCCCTGCATCAGCGGCACGAAAGGTACCAACGCCATGATCTCCCGGCTCAGCACCTCCCGCGCGTCAATCTCCC
>JAGGZG010000216.1 GCA_021162125.1 Anaerolineae bacterium | reverse complement strand
TCTAACGCCGTTCCACCTCCTTCCGCGCTAGAGAGCGCGGACTTGGCATTACGAATTATGTAGAAAGTTAGCAGCATTGAGCTTTAGCTCCTCAGGCGCGGTTTCAACCGCTGGCCTGAGTAGTAACAAACTGAGAATGGTAAGTTCGTATTGGAGTTCTGACAGTAGTGAGGAAGGTGCGGCATGGCGACGACCGAGGAGCGGATGCAGATCCTGAAGATGATCGAGAGCGGCCAGATTACCGCCGAGGAAGGTGCCAAGCTGTTGGCGGCTCTGAACAAGGTGAGCGAGCCCAGGACAGGCCCGTCCGGCAGCGCGCCCAAGTGGTTCCGCGTGCGCGTGACCGATCTGGAGACAGGGCGCCAGAAAGTGAGCGTGAACATCCCGGTGGGCCTGGTCAACGTGGGGATGAAGATGGGAGCCCGTTTCGCGCCAGAGGTGGAGGGCGTGGACTTCGAGGAGGTTATGGCCGCGATCAAGAGTGGGACTCAGGGCAAAGTAATTGACGTGATAGACGAAGAGGATGGCGAGCGGGTAGAGGTTTTCATCGAGTAGGAGCATGAGCAGCACCTCCAAGCTACATGGGGCTACCGAGAAAACTCTGTGACCTCTGCGTGCTCTGCGGTAAAAATCAAGTGGGCGTCCGGAGGCTTATGGTGCAACTTTCCGGCGCGGGCTGCGTATTGAGATTGAGTTCAGACGAAAGGAAGGTGCGGAAATGGTTGACCTGATCAAAACTGTAGGGGGAGCCATCCTCTGAGGGGCGGTAGTATACGCCGTGAGCGTATGGTTGTTCAAGGTGGACAGCCAGATGGGATTGTTAATCGGCGGGGGATTGGCGGTTCATCGTCATCACAGAGGGCGTGCGCCGTCTGATTCGTCGGGCAAAGACGGCTTAAGCGGAGGAGGTGAACGGAATTGTTGAAGCGAATAGCGTTACGCTGGTTGATCAATGGTCTGGCGATTTTCGTTGCCACTCAGATTGTATCGGGTATCCATACCGAGGGCGGTTGGGCGGTGATCGCCATCATGGCCGTGATCCTGGGCCTGGCCAATGCTTTGATCGCGCCGGTGCTCAAGTTGCTCACCTGTCCCTTGATCATCCTCACCCTGGGGCTGTTCACTCTGGTGATCAATGCGGTGGTGTTTTGGTTCTCGGCCTGGGTGGGCCAGCGGTTTGGTCTGGGATTCTACGTGGATAACTTCTGGGCAGCGTTCCTCGGCGCACTGGTAGTCAGCGTAGTGAGCATGGCGCTTTCCCTGGTGGTAGGGGAAAATCACGGGCGGTGAAAACGGAAAGGCGATCAAAAGACGGGGTGGACCCTCAATGGCCACCCCGTCTTTGCGTGTATTACGAGTTACGTCTGTCCCAGGAGGGCCAATGCCCGCGTGGCCACGTTCTCGGCGGTGAAGCCAAATTTCTCCCACAGCACTTTGTACGGTGCGGACGCACCGAAACGCTCAATGCTGACCACGTCGCCGGCCGGGCCGACGTAGCGATGCCAGCCCTGGGCCACGCCCGCTTCCACGGCCAGCCGGGCGGTGATCGCCGGGGGCAGAACGGATTCGCGATAGTCTCGCGGTTGCCGCTCAAAGAGCTCCCAACTGGGCATGTTCACCACGCGGGCGGCAATGCCCCGTTGCGCCAGCAACTCCTGTGCGGCCAGGGCCACGTGTACCTCGGAGCCGGTGGCGATAATGATGACCTCGGGCTGGCCGTTTTCGGCCTCGGCCAGGATGTAGGCCCCTCGGGCCAGGCCATCCGCCGGGGCGAGCCGTGCCCTGTCCAAGGTGGGGAGCTTCTGGCGGGTGAGAGCCAGGGCCACCGGGCCGTCGCGGTGGGTCAAGGCCACGCGCCAGGCTTCGACAGTCTCGTTGGCATCGGCGGGGCGAATGACGGTGAGGCCAGGGATAGCCCGCAGGGCAGCCAGTTGCTCGATGGGCTGGTGGGTGGGGCCGTCCTCGCCGATGCCGATGCTATCGTGGGTGAAGACGTAGATCACGGGCAATTCCATCATCGCCGCCAGGCGAATGGCGGGGCGCATGTAGTCGGAGAAGACGAGGAACGTTCCGCCGTAGGTAATCACCCCACCGTGGAGGGTCAGACCGTTGAGGATGGCCCCCATGGCGTGCTCGCGCACACCGAAGTGCAGGTTGCGACCGCCGGGGGTGTCGGCCTCAAAATCACCCTGGCCGTTCAGATAGGTCTTATTCGACGAGGCCAGGTCCGCCGAGCCGCCGATCAGTGTGGGCAAGCGCGGGGCCAGGGCGTTGAGCACCTTGCCGGACGCAACACGAGTGGCGACGGGGCCATCCTCCGGCTTGAAAACGGGCAGGTCAGCGTCCCAGCCCGGCGGTAACTCCCCGCTCATCGCCATCTCCCACTCGGCGGCCAGCTCGGGGTAGGCAGCGGCGTAGGCTGCGAAACGGGTTTGCCAATCGGTCTCCCGGTCCCGGCCCCGCTCCACGGCCTGGCGGAAGTGGGCCAGTGCCTGGTCGGGGATGTAGAAGGGGGGCTCCACGGGCCAACCCAGGTTCTGCTTGGTCAGCCGCAGTTCTTCCTCACCCAGGGGCGAGCCATGCACCCCGGCCGTGTCCTGCTTGTGTGGACTGCCGAAGCCGATGTGCGTGCGGGCGATGATCAGCGAGGGGCGCATCGTCTCGGCCTGGGCCGCACGGATGGCGCCGGCGATGGCTGCCAGGTCGTAGCCGTCCACTTGCTGGACGTGCCAGCCGTAGGCCCGGAAGCGCGCGGCCACGTCCTCGCTGAATGCCAGATCGGTGCTGCCTTCGATGGTGATGCCGTTGTCGTCGTACAGGTAGATCAACTTGCCCAGCCGCAAGTGACCGGCCAGTGAGGCCGCTTCGTGGGAGATGCCCTCCATCAGATCGCCGTCGCTGACGATGGCGTAGGTAAAGTGATCCACGATGGTGTGGCCGGGGCGGTTGAAGTGCGCGGCCAGGAACCGCTCGGCGATGGCCATCCCCACTCCGGTGGCGAAACCCTGTCCCAACGGGCCGGTAGTCATCTCCACGCCGGGGGTCAGGCCGTATTCCGGGTGCCCCGGCGTGCGGCTGCCCCATTGCCGGAAGTTTTTGAGTTCATCCAGAGGCAAGTCGTAGCCGGTGAGGTGCAACAGGCTGTACAGGAGCATCGAGCCGTGGCCCGCCGAAAGGATGAAGCGGTCGCGGTCAGACCAGGCCGGGTTGGCCGGATTGTGCTTGAGGAACTGCGTCCACAACACGTAGGCCATGTCTGCCGTGCCCATGGGCATACCCGGGTGTCCAGAGTTGGCTTTTTGGACGCCGTCCATGGCCAGCGTGCGGATGGTGTTGATGCACAAGTGATCCAGGTCGCTGTGATTGCTTGTCATAGGGTCACTCCTCGTCTGTGTTTTTCAGGTGAGTCACCTCCGAGGTGACTGTCACCTCACTTAATGACATTGACTGTCACCTGATGCCGATATAGGATACCACAATTTGCAGAAAAGCGAAAGCCTGCCCTCCCGCAGGTTAAAGGCCGCTTTACGTGTTGCGGTGCCATGTCCAACCTGGTTGCCAACTTGGCGAGGGGATATTCGCTAACCTGTGGGAGGATGGGTAGCAACGCTTGACGGGCGGTGCATTCTGTGGTAAGGTTGCACCTGCACGGCAGGTCGGGGGTGCGGGGGCAACCCTCCACGAAAAACCTCCTCATCCCCACGCCGAAACCCCAGAGCATTTGCGCAGGGAGGGTTGAATGGCTGAGGAGAAGCTGACGATGGAAGCAATCACACGGGAGTTGCCCACCAGACTGATTGGGCGGCGGGTGGTTGTGTACCCGCGCGTCGGCTCGACGAACGACGAGGCAAAGCGGCTGGCCGAGGATGGCGCGCCGGAGGGCACGTTGGTCGTCGCCGACGAGCAGACGGCCGGGCGCGGGCGTTTGCAGCGCACGTGGTGGGCCCCGGCGGGCACGGCCCTGCTCATGAGCCTGATCCTCCGCCCCGACCTGGCCCCGCACCAGGCACAACGGCTGACCATGCTGTGTTCGCTGGCCATCTGCGACGCCATCGCCGGGACGACGGGGTTAGTGCCCGCTGTGAAATGGCCCAACGACGTGCTCCTGCGCGGGCGCAAGGTGTGCGGCATCCTCACCGAGCTGGGCATCGAGGGCCCGCGGCTGGCCTACGCCGTGGTGGGCATGGGGGTAAACGTCAACGTGGATTTCGGCGGGGCAGGGGAATTGACCCACACGGCGACCAGTCTGGCCCAGGAGCTAGGGCGGGAAGTGTCACGGCTGGAATTGCTGCGGGCCATCCTGATCAACGTCGAGGAGCGGTACGCACGACTGCGAGCCGGGGAGAGCCCACACGCCGAATGGGCGGCGCGGCTGGCGACCCTGGGCCAACGGGTGATCGTCACCACCCCCACGGAGCAGTTGAGCGGCATTGCTGAGGGAGTGGACGCCGACGGCGCGCTACTTCTGCGGGATGAAAACGGCGTGCTGCGGCACATCCTGGCCGGGGACGTCACTCTGCGGGCCTGAGCGAATTTGACATTTCCCCGCTTTCGCGGTATGCTAGGGCCAGGTGTCCGTTATGTAGTGCAGACAAGCGTTTATCCTCCCGCAGGTTGGCAACCTGCGGGAGGATACGTGCAGAAGGAGGGCAATTAAATGCTGCAATCGCTTGACCCCCGAATTCGGCTGATCCTGGCCTTGCTGCTTTTCCTCAACGTGACTGTTCTTGGCTGCCTGTGCCTGCTATTCACCGGCAAAGTAGCGCTGTAGGAGAGCCTAGATTCGCATTCTGATCCGCTTCCTGAGAACATGAAACCGTCCGTGCGCGGCTTAGGATCACTCGGTCCCATTCGCGAGACGACAAGCCGGTGGAGGCTATGTGCCTCCACCGGCTTTGTGTTTGCCCTGGTCCCATCATGCGTTAACCCTTCTGCAGGTTGCGAGCCTGGGGGAGGGTGAGAGGACTAAGGCACGATTTCCATCGGCAGGATCAGACGGTTATCCGGCAGGGGATGGCCCGCCGCGTCCACGGCCTCCAGGCGGGCCACGGTACCAGGATCGTACACCCCCGTGGCCAGGCGGTAGCGGCCGGCGGGCACATCGGCCAGGGAGAGCGTGATCTGGTCGCTGAGCACCTCGCCGGGCAGCCACCACGAGGTGGGATACACGCCGTGCAGCGGCATCCCGTCGAACTG
>JAGGZG010000268.1 GCA_021162125.1 Anaerolineae bacterium | reverse complement strand
GGTAGCCGACTACCGCGTTGTGATTGAGTTCGGGGAATTGCTCGAAGAAGCTCCAGTGTTTGGCGTTCTCGTTGAACTGGGTTTTCCAGCGGCGGGCGACCTCGCTCGGTAATTGGCCCCGTAAACCACCGGCAGGTGGCCGTGGAGCCTGGTCGCCAGTTGCTTGGCCGCGTTCTTTTCCAGGGGCACGGACTCCTTGATCTCCGCCTGCCAGTCCTCCATGACGGTGATGGCCTCGCTGAGGTCGGCGGCTTTGTCGGGGACGAGGCCCAGTCTGCACATCACTCCCAGCAGGGAGATGAAGGAGTAGCCTAGCGCAGCGCGCGGTGAGGATTTATAGTTAAAGGTCAGCAGCGGGGCTTTCAGCTCGCGAGCGCGTTGGGCCAGCTTGCCGTCCGTCGTGATGACCATGACCATGGCCCCCTGTTCTACCACCTGTTCCAGGGACATCAATGTCTCCTCGGTGTTACCGGAATAGCTGTTGGCGATGGCCAGGGTCTGCGCGTCCACGCAGGCGGGGACGGTGTAATCGCGGTTGATCAGGATAGGCACCGCGCACTCGTAGCGCACCAGATCATTCAGCAGCGCCCCGCCGATGGCCGATCCACCCATCCCCAGGAAAATGACCTTGCCGGCCCGGCGGTAGGATTCCGGCAGGTCGAGGCTCTGCGCGTTGGCCCACGCATCACGGCACTGCATCGGCAGTTCGCTGATGCGACCCAACATGTCGTCGGGGTCCAGCTCCCGGTAGCTGGCAACGTTGTCCAAGTCTATCATCTTGTCCTCCTCGTTGTTTGTGTTTTATGTCTCCAAGGCGACGCGGTAAACCTCCCGCCGGGGCCAGCCGGCGGCCTGCGCCACCAGCTCGATTGCCTCCCGGCGCGATACGCCCTCGGCCAGCAAACGTTCGATCTCCGCGCGCACCCGTGCCTCGTCCCATTGCTCTGGTTCGACTGCCCCGCCGATGACCAGGGTGAACTCGCCACGCGGCGGGTGCTCCGTGAACCAGGCGATGGCCTCCCCCACTGTCCCGCGCCAGACTTCCTCGTGCATCTTGGTTAACTCGCGGGCAACGGCCAGCGGCCGGTCGCCCAGGATGTCGGCGATGTCGTGCAGGGCTTTTAGCAGGCGATGCGGCGCTTCAAAGGCTACCAGCGTTCGTCGCTCACTGGCCACTGAGCGCAACAACCGGCGACGGGCGGCTGCCTGCCGTGGAAGGAAGCCCAGGTAGACGAAGCTGTCGGTGGGCAGGCCGGAGACCACCAGCGCGCTCACCAGGGCCGAGGGGCCGGGCACGGGCACCACCGGCACGCCGGCGGCGATTGCCGCCTGAATGAGCTCGTAGCCGGGATCGGAGAGGCCGGGCATGCCCGCCGAGGAAACCAGGGCCACGTCGTGCTCGCCAAGCGCGGCGAGGATCGCGTCGAGTTTGGCCAGCTTGTTGTGCTCGAAGTAGCTGGTCAGGGGGGTGTGGATGTCGTAGTGGGACAGCAGCTTGCGCGTCCGCCGTGTATCCTCGGCGGCGATCAGTCCCACCTCGCGCAGGACGCGCAGCGCCCGCAGGGTGATGTCCTCCAGGTTGCCAATTGGCGTACCAACCACGTACAGTGTGCCCATGTGCCCATTATACTCAATTTCGTAACGGATGCAATGTGCCGTGGGACGTAAAACGTGAAACGTGAGGCGTGAATTCACGTTTCACGTCTTCACGTTTCACGCAATAAACCTACGGTGGCCGGTACCCCTTCATGATCAGGGGAAATATCCACTGGTAGGGAGGGATCGTGGTCGCCACCTGCCGCTGCTGGCTCTCCCCGTAGCCGTCCTCCATGTCCAGACGGCCCACGACCGTGACCCAGGCATCGCGCACGACTACGCCGTAGGTGACGGTCACCGCCTGACTCACTCCCACCGTGCCTGTCCATCTTATCACGCCGCCGCTGTCGTCGAGGACGCCGCTCCCCTGCACGCTCAGCGAGCCGGAGACGTAGGTGGTGTGCGCGGGCACAGGCGCGGAGATGGTGGCCCCCACGGCGTCAATGATGCCCTCGTTGCGCAGTACGACGGTGTAGGTGAGCACGTCGCCGGGCCGGGCAGTGGACTGATCCACCGTGAAGGTGCTGGGCGAGAGGTCCGGCGCGTTGACGCGGACGATGGCCTGCCGCCGGAAACCCAACCCGCGGTCGGCGTCCTCGATGCGGGCCACGTTGGTGATGTAAGTGGACGGCGACAGGGGATGAGTCACCGACAGTTGGTAGGTGAGGGTCACGGCGGTGCTGGCAGCCAGCGTCCCCTGCCAGGTGATTGTCCTGGTCAGCGGGTGATAGGTGGCCTGGGCGGGCTGGAGCGAGCCGGTGACGTAGCTCGTGTGCGCCGGGATAGTGTTGGACAGCGTGACCCTGGTGATACCCTGCGGGCTATCGTTGCGCATCACCAACGTGTAGGTCACGGCGCTGCCGCTGGCGACGGGGGGTGCGGTCGGCGTGCAGGGTGGAGGTGCCCAGCCGGCTCAACCAGCCGATGACCTGTTCCATCGTGGCCTGTGCTGCCGCCCCGTCCAGCGCCTCGAAGGGGAAGCTGAAGAACACCGTGCGAAACCCGCTCCCCTGGTGGGCCACGCCGACCGGGCAGCCGTGATCGCCCAGGAAAGCCGCCTCGCTGGACACGGTAGGGGTGATCGCGTCGCTCCAGTTCTGGAAGGGGTAGGTGAGGGTGTACGGCCCCAGCGTGTCGCCAACGAGATTGTCCTTCACCCCGGTGACCATGGTGCTGGTCAAGTCCTCGGTGTAACTCATCACCCCCAGGTAATCACGGCCCAGGTCGGTGAGGCCGTTGGTGTACAGGTAATCCTGGCCGCTGAAGAACAGTCGCCCGCCGCCATCCAAATAGGTGCGCAGGTTCGTCTCTTCGTCGGCGGAGAGGGTGGCGAACCAATCGTACCCGGTGAACCAGACCACGATGGGATACTGTTGCAGGGTGCTTAGCGGGGGACTGCCCAGCCCGTCCCCCTGGTTCCAGCCCACGTCCCAATAATCGTAGGCGAAAGCGTTGGCTTGCAGGGCAGCAGTGTAGTGATCCTGCACGTGGTACCAGCGGTCGTCGTCCACCAGAAGGACGGGGGCCGGGGTCTTGGTCACCAGGGTGGCCGTGTGCACCAGCGTGGGGGAAAGGGACGAAGTCGCCGTGAGCATCACCGTGTCCGAGATGTCCCATCTGCTGCCGGGGGGAATCTGCACGGTGACGGTCAGGGTGTCGGTGGCACACGATGCCAGGGTCAGTTGATCCGTGGATAGGCTGGTGGGCCAGGCGGAAGGGGAGAGGGCCAGGGTGTAAGTGTCAGTGGCCAGCTCGCCGGTGTTGCGCAGACGAAGGACGTGACTGGCCGTGGTACCCGGCGGGCCGATCACCGTCTGCGCAGTGGGGGATAGCTCCACGCCCGCCGTCCGGCGGGGACTCATCAGCCAATCTATGCCCCGTTGCATCACCTCGCGGCGCGTGGCGGCATCGTTGATCGCCTCGAAGCCGAAGGGCAAGTAGAGTACGCGGTAAGGGCGGCACAGACCGGTGCACTGGCCCGCCTGGCCGTCGCCCTGATAGGCCATCACCGCATGGGCGTGGTCGGCGTTGTCCACCTGAGTCTCGTCGGGCCAGAGTTGGTTGTCGGCCCCACCCTCACCGGTGATAGTCAGGGTCAGGCTGGCGAAGATGTCGCCCGGCAGGCCTGCTACCTGACGTGTGCCTGCGTCGTCTCGCACGTAGTGGGCCATCACGTATTCCCGGAAGTAGGGGGTGTAATACAGCCCGCTGCCGCCATCGTCCCAGTAAGCCACGTCCTGGCCGGTGAGGAACAAGCGCCCGCCGCTGGACAGGTAGTTGGTGATCGCCGCCGAAGCTCCAATGTAGCCCGGCGCGTCCTGTGGGGCCGACCAGATGACGAGGTCGTAGCTCATTAGCTCATCAGCGGTGGGCACGTCACGGGGCTCGGCGTAGGGCTGGCGGACCAGGTGCTCGTCGTAGAGGTAGCGCAGGTCGTCGAGCGCGCTCTCGAAATACGTGCGCTGGCTGCCGTTGTACCAGGGGCCGCTGTCCACCAGGAGAATGGTGGGCGCGGTGGGCAGGTTGAAGTCCTGTGTGGTGGCCTGGCTGGCGGTGATGGTCACCGTGGCGGTGAGCACCCGATGGCCGGGATGGGTGACGCGCACCTCGTGATCGCCGATGGGCAGCACCAGGCTGTAGCCGCCGGTCAGGGCGTTGGCCGTGGTGCTCAGCGGGCTATTCAGCACGGCGACGGTCGCCGATAGAGGCCGGCCGCTCCCCGTCTCGGTGATGGTGCCCAGCAGAGTGCCCGTCGGTTTGGCGGTCAGGGTGAAGGGCTGTGTGGTGGTCTCTCCGGTGCGGACGGTCAGACTGTAGGCAGTCTGCGGGTAATAGCCGAAGGCGGTGGCGGTGGCGTCGTAGGTATCCGCTGCCAGCCTGATGGTGTAACTGCCGTCGGCATCACTGGTGGTGGTCAGGGCCGCTCCGCCGCCGTGGGGCGCGACGCTCACCGTCGCCCCGCTGATCGGGTCACCGCTCGTGGCCTGCACCGTACCGCCCAGCGCGCCGAAGTCGCCCACGGCCAACACCGCGTTGTAGGCGTCCACCAGTCCCCAGCCATAGTCGTTGTTGGGATGGGGCGAGCCCAGGGGCGTGGCGGTGCTGGTTAGAGCCTGTTCTATTTGAGTGATGGTCAGTCCGGGGTTGGCTTGTAGCATCAGGGCGACGATGCCAGCAACGTGCGGTGCAGCCATCGAGGTGCCGCTTTTGGTCGAGTAGCCACCGCCGGGTACGCTGGAGCGCACGTTCACGCCGGGGGCGGAGACCTCTGGCTTGATCTCGCCCCAGGGCGACGGCCCGCGCGAGGAGAAGCCGGCGATCACGTCGTCGGAGTCGGTTGCGCCCACGGCGATGGCCTCCGGGAAGCTGGCCGGCGAGTTCACCGTGTTGGAACCGGGGCCGCTGTTTCCGGCGGAGAAGATGGGCACGATTCCGGCGGTGACCAGGGCCTGCACGTCCGGGCGGAAGACCTCGGTGGTGCCGTCCTGGCTACCCCAGGAGTTGCTGACCACGTCGGGGGCCAGGTCGGGATCGCCGTTGGGAGCCAATAGCCACTGGAACCCGGCGTGAATCCAGCTATCGTAGGCGTACCCGGAGTTGTTGAAGATTTTGACTGCGATCCACTGTGCGCCGGGGGCCACCCCGATGCCATCGCCGCCAACGATGGTGCCCATGGTGTGCGTGCCGTGACCGTACCCATCGCCGGGGTAGGTGTAGCCCTCGTTGGTGGCGCAGAACCAGTTGTCCGCGTGATTGTATAGCCCCTTCGGATCGTAGCCCCGGTAGCGGGTGAGCAAGGCCGGGTGTTGGAAGTCCACGCCGGTGTCCATGTTGGCCACGACCACGCCGTCACCGTCTATACCCAGCGCGTCCCAGACGCGGTCAGCGCGCACGCGGGAGATGTTCCACTCTGGAAGTTGGAGGTTGGAAGGTTGGAAAGGGCTGCCAATTTTCCAATATTCCAGCCCTCCGTTCGCCCAGCCATCCGGCAGATAACGCACGTGGTCGGCACGGACGATCTCCACATCGGGACGGGCGGCCAGGGCCAGGATGACCCGGCGTTGGGCGGTGACGGCCAGGCCGTTGAAGATCCAGTAGGGCGTGTAGCGTGCCACTTTCCCCAGGCTCTGTTCCTGGGCCAGGTAAGCACGCACAGGTCCCTGGGTCTCGTTAGCGGTGGATTGCAGGGCGGCAACCACCATCCGCCGCCGTTCCTGGACGTTGACCTCGGCAGCGACGAGTGGGGCCAGGTCTGTGGCGGCTCGCAAGTGGACCAGGCAGGACACCGGTTCGTCCTCGTTGGCAGCGAGCAACCGTTTGAGCAGGGCGGGCTCGATCTTGAGCCGGACTTCGGGGGGGATGGTGAGAGCGGCCGGCGGGGGAGGTGGCGTCGGCGTGGTCCCGCGCGGCGGAGGTACACCGCCCTGTCCCCACGCGCCGGGTTGGGGGAGCAGGACTGCGACCAGACAGATGACGATTACAGCGAGGAGGAAGCTGGAGCGCCGTGAGTTCATGTTGGACCTCCATCTGGCCAGACCTCCGAGGTCTCCGAGACATTGGAAGCTCATCCCCTGTCACTTTTACAAGACATAACGGAGATAGTCGCCAGATGTGGTAAAATACAGGTACGAATTACTGCCACGTTGAGTTGTACAGCAAATTAACGGCACGGACATCGAAGATCAGCGGAGCATCCTCATGCTGGCTGCCTGGCTGCCGCCTTCCAGCATCGGGCTTTGCCCCCGGACTGGCGTGTGCTCCCTTTCGGCGGGACGCAGGTCGCTTTGCTCGGACATCGGCGTTACCCCCTGCCTGGTTTCAGGTGACAGGGGATGAGACCTACAATGTCCGCTGCCGAGCCGGCCACTGCCACGCGCACACCGAGGGCCGTTTGGATGTCGGCGAGGCGGAGGTCGTCCAGGGTGCGCTCGCCCGCCGCATCGAACATTGTCCGTGGAAGCAGCGTCAGGTCGCCCAGGCTGTGACCGCGTAACTCGGCGATCACGTCTTGCCCGGTCAGCAAACCGGAGACCGTCACCGTCTCCCCGAAAAACTCGTTGACCACTGGCAATACCTCGACCGTGGCCCCGGTCAGCGCCGCCAACTCGCCCATCACCTGCCGCATCACGGGGGCGATCATCGTCCCACACACCACGGTCAGACCCCCGATGTCCCCAAGACCTCGGAGGTCCGAAGGGCTTACATCCCGCCACTCGTCCAGGAAGCGCCTGACCAGTCCCACCCCGTTCTCGATCTGGGGGAAGCCATCGTAGTTCTCGGCCGCGGGCACGGGCTGACTGGCGAGGAGATACCACTCGTCGGCGGGGTACACCAGCGTGACTCCGTACCGTCGCCGGAAATCGGCCTGCCAGGGGGCGATCTGGGCCAGTATTTCTCGTGCTGCCTCGGGGGTGTAGGGGCGTAGCCGACCGCGCTGATGGCGGGTCAGGCCCACCGGGACGATGGCTATGGATTGCACTGCCGGGTAGAGTGCGGCCAGGTCGGCGACGCTGCGCGCCAAGTGTTCGCCGTCATTCCAGCCGGGGACGAGCACAATCTGGGTGTGCACCTGAATGCCCAGTGCAGCCAGCCGTTGGAGTTGGGCCAGCACGTCGGGCGCGGACGAGTTACCCAACAGACGGCGGCGCAGGGCTGGGTTGGTGGCGTGGACGGAGACGTACAATGGGCTCAGCCGCTGTTCTGCCAGGCGATCCCAGTCGCTTTTTCCCAGGTTGGTCAGAGTGACGAAATTGCCGAAGAGAAACGAGAGCCGGTAGTCGTCGTCGGGAACGTACAAGCTGGGCCGCAGGCCCGGTGGCATCCCTTTGAGATAGCAGAAAGGGCAATGGTTGTGGCAGGTGCGCAGGCCGTCGAAGGTGTGAGTGGTGAACTCGATACCCAGGTCGTCGCCGTAGTCGCGCTCGACTTCGTAGATGACCTCCTCGCCGTCCTGGTGGACGAGGACCTCCAGCGATTCCTCTGCGCTGTAGAATTGGTAATCAATCACGTCGCGCAGCGGATGGCCGTTGATGGCCATCACCTCATCCCCGGCGCGCAGGCCGATCTCTTCGGCTACGCTGCCGGGCCGCACATTGGCGATCACCCCGCCCATTTAGTCGTCCTTCTCAATCCCGGCGTACACGCCCCGATAGGCCACGGGCAGCAGGGCAGCAATGTGTTCCATGATCTCATCGGAGGCTCGCCTCAGCCGCTCGCGGCGGGGTCCTTCTACCGGGCTGAGCATGAACGGTTCACCGATCCTGACCGTCACTTCGGTCCGCCGCCCGTGTTTGAGGTTCTCCAGCGCTCGCTCTGTGCCGGCAATCCCCACTGGCAAGAGAGGCACTTTGCTGCGCAGGGCCAGGTACGCCGCACCGGGCTGGGGCCGCACCAGAGCTGCACCTGGCACAATGTACCCCTCCGGGGCGATGCCCAGCACGTCGCCTCGCGCCAACACGTCCAGGGCTGCCCGTAGCGCCGCGCGGTCGCCCTCACCACGGTGCAATGGAATGGCTCCGTAGAGGCGGATGAACCAGCCGGTCACCGGCACCTGCCACAAGTCGGCCACAGCAATAGACTCGATAGGCCAGGGTAAGAGAGCCACCAGAAGTAGCGCGTCGAAGTGGCTGATGTGATTGCAGACGACGATGAGTGGCCCGCTGGCTGGCACGTTCTCGCGGCCAAAAACGCGCAGGCGAAGCAACACGGGGAGGACGGCTGCCAGAAACAAATGGCAGCCCCGCCGCACTATGGATCGGACTGATGTACCCATCGTTTAACCTCGGTCAGGACTTCTGGCACTGCCATCGCTGTGGTATCAATGATGACCGCGTCTTTGGCTGGGCGCAGGGGAGCGGTCTCCCGCTCGCTGTCAATCCTGTCCCGGCGACGCATGTCACGCAGGATGTGGTCGTAGTCTGCCGGTTCGCCTCGGTCGCGGATTTCCCGATAGCGCCGCCGTGCCCGCTCCTCCACTGAGGCGTCCAGGTAAATCTTCAGGTCGGCGTCGGGCATGACCACGGTGCCGATGTCGCGCCCGACCATCACTATCCGTCCCGCCTGTCCGATGCGGCGTTGTTGGGCAGTGAGGGCCGCGCGCACACCCGGATAGGCGGACACGGGCGAGACCCCGTGATCCACCTCGGGACGGCGAATCTGCCAGGTAATGTCCTCGCCGTCCGCGTACACCGTGTACTGTCGGCCGTCAGCAACAGTCGGCTGGGTGACCTCGATGTGAATGCGCTCCGCCAGGTCTGTCACCGCTTTCTCGTCTGCGAGATCAATGCCTCGCTGCAGGGCTGCCCAGGTGACAGCGCGATACATCACTCCAGTGTCGAAATAGACATAGTGCAACTGTTCGGCCAGCAACTCTCCAATCGTGCTTTTACCCGAGGCCGCCGGCCCATCAATAGCAATCCGTGATGGCTGCGACAAAGTTTTCTTCACTCCTGCGTTTGAGCTCATCTCTCACGACTTTGGCACCGCTTTCTCGTGCGCTTTGGTCAAACCCTCTTTCCGCAGAGCTATGACTTCGCTGTGAGATAGGTGCCGCCACTGGCCGGGTTCCAGACGACCCAGGCGCAACGGCCCAAACCGCACGCGGATCAAGCGCTGCACCGGATGCCCGACAGCGGCGCACATCCTGCGCACCTGGCGTTTGCGTCCCTGGTGCAAGATCACTTTCAGCCAGGTGCCGTTCACGACTGGCTCTCGCCGCCAGTGTGATCCTCGTAGCACTGTAACCTCGTCCGCCTGCAATCTCTCTCCCTCCACCTCGACACCTCGTTGCAGGCGGCGCAGAGCCTGCGCATTGGGACGCCCGTCCACCAGTACCCAGTACTCTTTCTCGTGGGCGTAACGGGGATGAGTCAGCCGCTGGGTCAGTGCCCCGTCGTTGGTCAGGAGCAGCAATCCCTCGCTGTCCACGTCCAGCCGGCCTACCGGATAGATCCGTGCCTCGACTGTGAGTAGATCGAGTACCGTGGGGCGACCGTGGGGATCGCGCGTCGTTGAGAGGTAACCCTGTGGCTTGTTCAACATGACGTAGACGTGTGATTCAGCGAGAGGCAGAGGGTGTCCGTCCACGCGGATTTCATCCTGGGCGGGATCCACCTGTGTGCCCATTTGGGTCACCACCTGCCCGTTGACCTGCACCCGCCCCTGGCGGATCAACTCCTCGCTTGCCCGCCGCGAGGCGACCCCAGCGTGCGCCAGGACCTTTTGTAGTCGCTCCATAATACCCCTTTCAGACGCCCCGGTAAGCGTTCAGGCGTCCACCTGATTTTACCGCAGAGCGCGCAGTGGTCGCAGAGTTTTTGTTTGCGGCCTCGGTAGATATGTGATTGAACCTGAACCCCTTTTCCTACCCATCTCTGCGTTCTCAGCGTCCTCGGCGGTGAGAAAGGGCAGTAGCCTGAACGGATACACGCCCCGTATTATACCAGAAAACCAGGCTATTGCCTAGCTGCCGCCCTGGAACCTCGTGCAACTCTCCTCCCACCAAGCTTAAAGAAAGTCGAAAACTCTTGACACGGGGGAAGAATCGCCTTATAATAGCAAATGAGGAAGTCTGATAAGAGGAGGCTGGTGTATGAGGGGGGTGGGCGATTTGCAGCAGTGTTTTTCCATCCGGGGTGTCGGGGGGTTTTCGGCCTGTATAGCGGTTCAGGAGCGATTACAGAGCTTTGGGCTTTGTAGCTACACCCGCTGGGACCCGCAGCCGCCGGATTGGCGTTTCTTTTTCGAGACCGATCTTACCCAGGATGAGGTAGTTCGCCTCCTGGGTAACCTGCGCCAAAGATACCGGGTTCACTTCCAGTAAATCACCGCCGGCAGCCCTAGCGGAAAAACACGGAGAGCCCTGCGAGGTGCTTTTTAGAGCATAGCCAAGCTGAACGAATGGCTACGAAAGTGGTCCCGAAGACAGCGTTATGGTAAGTTGAGTGTGAGCCACGTTTGACAAAATCACCCGTTCCCCTTATAATGGGAGCATCTTGCCCAAACGGGGATTGCGGAACATCTCTTGACTCCGTTTGTCATTAGGAGACTATTTGTAAGAGAGCGCGTGGCCCGGTCACGGCCGGGCATAAGGCGGCGGGCAATCAGACAACGGCCCTGTCGTCACGGTTAGTGGAATATCCGCTCAGTTACAGAGCAAGTAGCAGGCAAGCTCGGTTTCCGATTTCACACCTCTTGGGATATCCGAGCTTTTCATTTAAGCATATAATCGCCTTGTCTGGTGCTGATAGCTGAGTCGTGGTAGTCTGCAAGCGTCCGGTTCCCTTCCCGCGTGAGGGGGTACCAGACGCTTTTTTGTGAGGGGAGGAGAAAACGAGATAGTTATCAGTACTTGAGAAAAGTCGGTGCTGCTGCCGTTTCGCCTGGACGTGAACGTCCAGGCTGAGCAGGCGAAGGGTGCTGAAGCATCCTTCGCCAATGTGGACGGCGGCTCCGAGGCCACCACAGCCTGCTTCAGCAGGCTTCTGCTGCTGAGCCTGGCGCTTCAGCGCCGGGCGGAGGGCGGATTTCTCAACTACTGATTATATCATAAATTCCCGTTGGAGCAAATTTGGAGGTGCGACGCTTCAAAAGTGCGTCGCACCTGACACCTCACTACTCCGTGCTACTCTCCGGCGGGATATCGAAAGCGTAAAGGCGATTCTCGCTGACCACGAACAGCTTAGGTTGGCTGGCTGCTTCGTCCACGAACACCCCCCGTATCTGGGCGAAGGCTTGATCGTCGGCGGCGCGGAACTGGCGAACGAAGCTACCATCCTTGTTTAAACGCAGGATGCGACGATTACCCGCATCGGCCACGTAGAGGTATTCCACGGTGTTGCCGTGATTCGCGGTAAAGATGGCAGACGGATCGGCCAGGGGGTCAGCCAACCCGCTCAAGGCAAAGGCCTCGGGCTGGCCCAGGTACAGTTTCTGCACGCGGCCATCGCCGTAAAGGACGTAGACGTAGCCGTTAATGGCCATGTCCACCGCCCCGCCCAGGTCTACATCGTCGGCGGTGACGTAGCCGATGGGAGCTTCGTTATAAAGCTCGTCCGTGGGCACGTATTTGAGTATCTGGTTCAGCCCGGTATCGAGAATGTAGAAGTTGGTTTTGGTTTGATCGAAGTAGGTGCTCACTGCCTGGGGGGAGCGCCACAGGTCCAGGCCACCCAGCGGGCGGGCGACCACAGTGCCAAAGATCGGGTCGTATTCCAGCAGGCGACCGTTCCCGTCCAGAATGAGCAGACTGCCCCGGTGATGGTCGCCGCCGTCGGGTCTCCAGGCCATGTCTATCAGGTCGCCCGTCGCCGCCCCGTCCACGGCCTGGCCTTTCTGCACGATGACGATTGTCTCCTGTAAATCTCTGCCCAGTTCATTGAAAACGTGCTGGTAAACCCGCCCGGTGCCCCGATCCAGGACGAAGATGTTCTGGCCGTCGGCGATCACCCGGCCTGGGACGCTGCCCGGTTCGGCGTAGGTGTGCAGCGGGGTCAGGTCGTATAGCCGATATACCCTGTCAATTTTGTCCAACGCCTTCTGGGCCTGGTCCCGTAGATCCTGTGCCGTAGGGTTGTTCTCACGCATCGCCAGAGCCCTGGTGGCCAGGTCTAGCGCCTGTTTGTAGTACTCGCGGGCCGCTGTGGTATTTCCCTCGTTAGCTTTGGCCAGGTCGTACTCGTTCTGGGCTTGGGTAAGGAGTTCGGCGAACTCCGCCTGCCGGTTCGAGCCCTGCCGCCAGTACATCCCCACCACCAGCAGGATGATAATAATCGGGATGGCTGCTGCCATCCAGACGACGAGGGGGCTGCTCGTGCCCGGCGTCGCCTTGCGCGCCCGCGCCGGTCTGGCGCGTTTGGGAGTTACCTTCTCCCGGCCAGGCAGGATGCGCACCAACAGGCGACGCAGGCCGTCCAATATCAGGGCCAACACGGCCAGCAGTCCCCGCCCTGCCGAACTGAGCTTCGCTGAGAGGTCCAGCCTGCCCAGGCGTGCGGCGATGCCACGTTCAGTGGCGGGCTTTTGGCGAGTGGGGATTTCCTGCGGCTCTGCTTCGGCGGCGCGGACTCGTCTCCGCCGGGGGCGACGGGGTATGGGCTCTGCCCGGGGTCTGGCCTGTGGTGCGCCCTCCAAAGTGCCCGTGATCTCGACGATCAGGGCTGCCGCCTCGTCCTGACCGGCCAGGGCTTGCAAGTTGCTCATCGCCTGGGCCACGCCGGTATACACCACGGCCTCGGCGATCTGCGGGGGACGAAGTTGTCGCGCCCAGGTGGGTTGGGCCAGGAGAATTACGTCGCCGGGCTGTACGGTGCAGTGGAAGAAACGCACGTTCACCGTGCGCTGGCGACCCAGTGGAGCCGTTGGTCCCTCGCTCAGCCAGTCCAGGGGGAGCGGGTTATCGGGGAAGGTGAGCACCTGTCCCTGCCGGGCGACGTGGACCAGCGCCGGGCCCGCCTGGGCGACGTAGAGGTCGTTCCCGCGAAGCACGGCGCAACTGATTCCTGCCAGCCGGCCCTCGCCCGGGGACAGGCCGCGATTTTCGTGCAGGAGCCGCGCGTTGACCGCGCGCAACGCTGCCCGCAGGCCCGCCGTGATGCTGCCCGGAGTGTCGTAATACGTCGTGCCGGCCAGGCGGACCAGTTCCTCGTACAGGACATCACGGCCCAGCGCATCGCCAGTGAGCTCGATCACCACGAAGAGGCGACCCCGGTCGCGGCGCTGGAATAGAGAACCTGGCTGCTCGAACGTCCCCAGACACGCGGTTCGCTCCTGCCGCACGCCACTCACCACGCGCAGTTGGCCAACCTCAACTCCCAGCTTGATGGCCATGGGTGCACCTCCCCTTCAGTGTCCTGATGGCGGCTCCGCTTCTTTCCCCTGAAAGATGCGCTCGGCGTATCGCAACAGTACCTCGGCTCGCTCTGGTGGGGTCTGTTTGGCCTGCAAATAGCGGGCCAGTGCCTCGCGAGGGGACATCTCCTCGACGGCTGCCTGGCCCAGGCGCAGGCGCACGTTGCGCTCCACCTCACGGGCGATGGCGGCGACGTGAAAGGCTGGTTGCAAGGCACGGTGAATCTCATCATCGCGGATCAGCATCTCCCGGTCGGCAGTGGTGTGGATCAACACGCGCACTACCGCGTCGGATATGTCCGTTTGGGCAATAGCGTCCAGGACTTGAGCAGTAGGATCGTCGCCGGTAGCCTCTACGCGGACGGTGACGAAGCGGCGCGCATCCAAACGGTGGAACTGCCAGGTGGCCCGTCCGCGCTCCACCTCGGCGACGACGAAGCCCTTGTCCTCTTTCTCCTCGCCGAAATCAATGCGCTCGATGGAGCCAGCGTAGACCACGGGCGGGTCATCGTAGAGAGCCTGGTGCTTATGCACGTGTCCGAGGGCCACGAAATCCCAGGCCGGGTTACGCACCAGGCTGGGGGGCAACACCACGTCCTGGCCCAGCATCACGCTGCGCTCCGAGCCGTACACTGCGCCCTGCACCGTGGCGTGGGCGGCCAGCACCGTGGGCACGTCCCGCTCCAACTCACTGATCAGCCCGTCGTCCCCTTCAAGGATGTTCGTCACCTTCTCCAGGATGAGATCGTTGATCTCCGGCAGTGACTTGCCCTTGTGTTCCTCGCGGGTCAAAAGCAGGCTGCGCACGATCCACGGCAGGGCGACAACCTGAACGGGACCGCTGCGGGTCTCGATTCTGAAAACCTGTGGCCTGCGGGCCACGTGAACGTGCTCGATCTCCAGCGTGTCGTAGATTTCCAGGGTGTGCGCCCGGCCGGATGCGTGGGGCACGTCGTGATTGCCGGTGACGAGCACGGTGGGCAGCCCGGCGGCGGATAGCCGTTGGATGCGGCGGGCGAATTCGCGCTGGTAGGTAGGCGACGGGGCGCGGGTCTTGAAAGCGTCGCCGGCGAAGAGCACCAGGTCCACCTCGTGGGCCGGATCCAGCGCATAGCCTATCACCTGATCCAATGCACGCAGGAAATCGCTCAGGCGGGTGGATAGGCCCGTGGCCGGGTCCATTCGCCCGTAATTTTCCACGCCCAGGTGCACGTCGGCAAAGTGAAGCAGTCTGATCATCGTCTCATCCGCTTTCAAAACGACGGGCCAAACAAGGTACGCATCAGCCGGCGTACCTCGTCCTCGAAGAAGCGCCGGACTGTGGCCCACTCCAGGGAAGTGAGCATGGGGGGCATGGAATCAGGCTCAGCATCCTCAAAATAGGCCAGGGCACGCAGAAGGTGATACGAAGGGTAGGTCACGTTGGGAAACTTGTCCGGCATACGCTGGAGCAAATCACCCAGCTTGTACCCACTGTGGCAAATCTGGTATAGATCCACGAAGTCTCGTTTCGCTCCCCGTTGGCCAATGGCTGCCAGTTTCATCAATGCCAGGTCCAGCAATCCCGCAACACGAATGCCCCACGCCACCCGTGTTTCCTCCAGCAGGGGGTAGGGGTAGACAAAAAAGCTGATGAGTGTGCCTTCGAGCGTCGCGTTGAGTGTACCCTGACTTTGCTGCCTGATCACCAGGTGGCCCACACGCTGGAGTTGCTGAATCAGCGGCTCGGCCTCGTGATCGCCCTGGGGCGTGAAGAAATCCAGGTCTACCGAGATACGATGTCCCAGATGCAAAGCGATAGCACTGCCACCCGCCAGGTAGAATGGCGCAACGGCGGGTAACTGTCCCAGTCGTTCTAAAAGATGCCGGGTGTCAGGCGGTAGCGTTTCGACAAACATTGGACCTGCTCTCGAGGGATGCCCAGAACCAGCGCCCACAGTGTGGCCGTGTTGCGAGAAATCTTGCGGCTGCGCCGGACGACGTCGGCGATAGCGTATGGGCCAAAGGTGTGATACAGCCAGCGGATCGCCTGATCGTCGCCGTATTCCAGCACCCGCTCGATGATGTACCGCTCGTGCCCCCGGACGCGCAACTGGTCAAAGTCCACTTCCCAGAAGAGAGGCCGCAGAAATTCGGGCAGGGGGGCAGATTGATCGGTCATAGACTTCCTCAACTACTCCCACTCAATCGTCGCTGGCGGCTTATCGCTGACGTCGTACACCACGCGGCTGACGCCGGCCACCTCGTTGACGATGCGCGTGCTGATGCGGGCCAGGACTTCGTAGGGCAGACGGGCCCACGACGCGGTCATAAAATCGTCGGTAGTCACGGCCCGCACGGCGACTACGTGGCCGTAAGCCCGCCCGTCACCCATCACCCCTACGCTGCGCACCGGCAGCAGCACGGCGAAGGCCTGGGCTGTGCGCCGGTACCACCCCGCCGCGCGCAGCTCCTCCAGGACGATGGCGTCTGCTGCCTGGAGGGTACGTACCCGCTCCGGTGTTACCTCACCCACGATGCGCACCGCCAACCCCGGTCCGGGGAAGGGATGCCGCCAGACGATTTCCTCCGGCAGGCCCAGTGCCTCGCCCACGGCCCGCACCTCGTCTTTGAACAGCTCGCGCAGGGGCTCTACCAACTCCAGGCGTATGTCCTCCGGCAGGCCGCCGACGTTATGGTGCGTCTTGATGCGCTGGGCATGGGGCCGTCCGGCGCTCTCGATCACGTCCGGGTAGATGGTGCCCTGGGCCAGGAAATCAATCTGCCCCAGTTTGCGCGCCTCCCGCTCGAAGACGCGCACGAACTTCTCGCCGATGATCCGCCGTTTCTGCTCGGGGTCAATCACCCCGGCCAAGGCGGCCAGGAACTCCTGGGCCGCGTCCACCGCCACCAGGGTGATGCCCTGTTCACGGCGGAAGGTATCCACCACTTGCTGCGGCTCGCCCTGGCGCAGCAGGCCGGTGTCCACGAAGATGCAGGTGAGCTGATCGCCCACAGCGCGGTGGACGAGGGCCGCCGTCACCGCCGAATCCACCCCGCCGCTGAGGCCACACACCACCCGCCTATCGCCCACCTGCGCACGGATACGGGTCACAGCTTCCTCAATGAACGAGCTTGCCGTCCAGGTGCCGTGCAGCCCACAGACGTTGAACAGGAAATTGCGGATGATCTGCTGGCCCTGTGGCGTGTGTACCACCTCCGGGTGAAACTGCAAGCCGTAAAGCCGCCGCTGTGAATGGCCCATGGCGGCGATGGGGGAGTTTGCAGTGGCGGCCAGGACGACGAAACCGGGCGGCAGCGCCTCGATGCGGTCACCGTGGCTCATCCACACCGGCATTGAGAAAGGTAGCCCGGTGAAGAGTGGCGACGAAAGGTCGGTCACGGCCAGCTCGGCCGGGCCGTACTCCCGCTCGCTGGCCGGCGCCACCCGCCCGCCGAGGGCATGGGCCAGGAGCTGCATCCCGTAGCAGATGCCCAGCACTGGGACGCCCTGCCGGAGCACGTAATCGGGCAGAGTGGGAGCGCCTTTCTCGTACACACTGGCTGGCCCGCCGGAGAGGATGAACCCGCGTGGTCGCAGGGCCAGCACGCGCTGCGCGGGAGCGTCCCAGCGAAAAAGCTCGCAGTAGACCTTTGCCTCCCGCACGCGGCGGGCGATGAGCTGGCTATACTGCGAACCGAAATCGAGGATGGCAACAGCCTCACGACTGGCTGCTTGCTGCACAGTTCGCCCTCCTCAGGTGACAGTCACCCCGGAGGTGACTGTCACCTGACAACAGACCTCATTCCGCGAATACGATCTTCCCATCCGACATCTCGGTGATGACCACCAGCGACTCCACGGGGACGCCCAATTCCTCCAGCGCGGCCCGCCCGCCCTCGAAGCTTTTCTCGATGACTGCACCAATGCCGACTAACGTTGCCCCACTCTGCCGCACGATGCGGATCAGGGCGTTGATGGTGTTGCCCGTGGCCAGGAAGTCGTCAATGATCAGCACCCGGTCATCGGGCCCCAGGAACTCCGGGGAGACCATGAGTTCTATGCGATGGCCTTTGGTGTGCGAGGGAGCCGACTCGCGAAAGGCATCGTCGGGCATAGTGATGGGCTTGGTCTTGCGCGCGTAAACCACCGGGATATCCAGCGCCCAGGCGGTCATCAACGCCGGAGCGATGCCGGAAATTTCCGCGGTGAGTACTTTGGTGGCTCCCAGGCGGCCCATGCGCCGGGCCATCTCCTTGCCGATGAGCATCATCAGCCAGGCGTCCACCTGGTGGTTGAGGAAGCTGTCCACCTTGAGAATGCCATGCCCCAGGTTGCGTCCTTCCTGCCTGATCCGCTCTTTCAACAGTTCCATGATTACGATTGCCCCTTTCTGCGTAGGATTTTAGGTGACCCGGTTCAGACGGCACTGGCTGGGCATCGGGTACTATGCTACGAGTAGGGCGGGCTCGCAGCGCGCTGTTTGGCGACGCGAGTAAGCAGGCTATGAGCCTGCCCTACCGACCACGTACATTCTACTACAAGCTGCTCCCTCTGGCAAACCAATTGTAGGTAGGACATCCCTGTCCGACACCGCAGCGGCAGACAGGGATGTCTGCTCTACTCAAACCGATTCAATGCTCGCCCGTCAGAGGCACGAAGACTACCCCGCCCATGTTGGTCATCTTCACGTCCTCGCCCTGGCGCACGATGAGCCACAGTGATTGGTAACCGCCGGGCGGCCCCACGGGAATCACCATCCGCCCGCCGTCCTTGAGCTGCTTGACCAGGGGCTGGGGCACGTGGTCGGGCGCGCAGGTGACGATGATGGCGTCAAAGGGCGCGTGCTCCTCCCAGCCATAGTACCCATCGGCGTTCAGGACGTGAACCTGGGTGTAGCCCAGCCGTTTCAGACGGGCCTCCGCCTGAGCAGCCAGCTCCTTGATAATCTCTACCGTGTATACCTGGTCGGTCAATTGGGCCAGGATGGCCGCCTGGTAGCCCGATCCGGTGCCGATCTCCAGCACCTTGTCTCCGGGTGTGATCTTCAGAAGCTCGGTCATCAGGGCCACGATGTAGGGCTGGGAGATGGTTTGCCCGTAGCCGATGGGCAGGGGGTGATCAGCGTAGGCCTGGCCCAGGAACTCTTCGGGGACGAACTCGTGACGGGGGACGGTGAGCATGGCGTTTAACACAGCTTCGTCGCTCACCCCTCGCCCGCGAATCTGGTAGTCCACCATGCGTTGGCGGGCCTGGCGATAAGACTCCGGTTCGGGCGAGGGGGTGACGGGCAGCAGAGGGGCCGCCATCGGTGAGGGCGAAGGCTGCCCGGTCGGTGTGACAGTGGGGATGAGCGGCTCGCTCGGCTTGCACCCGCCGATCAGGCACGCCAGTAGGGTAGCCGCCAACAGCACGTTGACCGGGGTTCGTGTCACTTTTACCCACATTTTCCCCTCCCAGATACACCCTCCCGCGGGTTGCGTTAGCAATACTCAGTAGTTGAGAAATCTGCCCCCCGCCCGGCGCTGAAGCGCCAGGCTCAGCAGCAGAAGCCTGCTGAAGCAGGCTGTGGTGGCCTCGGAGCCGCCGTCCACATTGGCGAAGGGTGCTTCAGCACTC
>JAGGZG010000377.1 GCA_021162125.1 Anaerolineae bacterium | reverse complement strand
CTGCCGCGTCGCCTGGACGTGAACGTCCAGGCTGAGCAGGCGAAGAGTGCTGAAGCACCCTTCGCCAACGTGGACGGCTGCTCCGAGGCCACCCACAGCCTGCTTCAGCAGGCTTCTGCTGCTGAGCCTGGCGCTTCAGCGCCGGGCGGGGGCGGATTTCTCAACTACTGAGTATCGGTTGGCCCTCGGTCACCAAACAACAATCGCGCAGACAGCAGGTCCGTGTCACCTTTCCCGAACCACAGGTTGGGCTGTGCGCGGCTTTGCCGCGCTATGCCCTCCTGCCCCGATTATAACAGACCGCTCCGAGGATGTCAATCATTCCCCAACAACGCTCGCAGGATAACCACCGCAGCAGCTTTGTCCAGCGGCTCATTGTTGTTCCCACACTTCGGGCTCTGTATGCAACTGGGGCAGCCCGCCTCGCAGGGACACTCCTCGATGGTCTGCAACGTGGCCTGCCACAAATCTTCCAACAGTTCGAACCCCTTCTCGGCAATGCCTATCCCGCCAGGGAAAGCGTCGTAGATGAAAATCTGCGCCCGGCCAGTGTCCGGGTGCGCCGGAGTCGAAAGCCCACCGATGTCCATCCTATCACACATGGCAAAGAGGGGCAGCATGGCGATGGCCGCGTGCTCCACCGCGTGCAATCCGCCAGCGAAATCCAGCCGCTCATCCGATACTCGTTGGGCGATCTGGGGAGGCACGTCAAACCAGAGAGCCAT
The DNA here is from genome assembly GCA_021162125.1 of Anaerolineae bacterium. Taxonomy (GTDB): domain Bacteria; phylum Chloroflexota; class Anaerolineae; order JACIWR01; family JACIWR01; genus JACIWR01. The sequence goes on along the minus strand of JAGGZG010000377.1, from coordinate 2,777 downwards.
CGTGTCGAAGCTCTCCGGCGGCAGGTCCAGGTCCTCCACGCTGAGAACTGTCTCGGTGAACTGCTGGCGGCGGGTGTAGCCGATGACCTGCTGGGTGACGTGCACCGGGCCGAAATAGGCATTAGTGGTGGGGAAGGCACGACCCCGCAGCGAGCGCACGACGCGCACATCGTTAATCTCGCGAGGTTGGGTGTAGTAGTTCACCTCCACAGGGCGCAGGTAAGCGATGCCACGATTGAGGTCCAGGTTACGCACCAGGTAAGACTCGCCCTGGTGGAGGTAGATGGCCCCGGGGTGCACGCGAGCGAGTGCACTGGCGGACTCGATCTCCTCGATTACTTGCCCGCCACGGCTTTCGTCCACCAGTAACACGCTGGAACCGCTGGTGGAGCGCAGGCTGACCTCCTGGGCCGGATACCGCGAGCCAACGTTGAACCAGCGGTCGTAGCGATATTCGAGCACGCCTCGCTCCTCCAGTTTGACCATCGCCTCCTCGAAGCCAGGGCCGAACAGCGCCTCGTCCCGGCTATCCAGTGGCATCTCGTGGGCAGCGCAGGGCAAATGCATCTCCAGCAGGTGCACGTTGCCGGGATCAATCAGCGCGTGTTCGTGCGGCCGGCCAAACAGATCCTCTGGGTGGCGCATGAAGTGCTGATCCAGCGGGCCGTTAAGTCCGATGAGGATGGACAGCGCCTCGCGCACTCCCCGCCCGGCACGCCCGGCCTGCTGCCACAAGCTGGCGATGGTGCCCGGATAGCCGACCAGCACCGTGGCGTCCAGGCTGCCCACGTCAATGCCTAACTCCAGAGCGTTGGTGGCCGTCACCCCCAGCAATTCCCCGTGAAACAGTTGCCGCTCGATCTCCCGCCGCTCCTCGGGCAGATACCCGGCGCGGTAGGAGCGGATGCGCTCAGCCAGATCGGGTGCGTCCTTTTCCAGCTCGCGGCGGGCGTAGAGCAGGATGAGCTCGGCCACCCGCCGGGCGCGGGTGAAAGTGATGTTGCGCACACCCTGACGAGCCATCTCTGCCAGGAGGTAGGCGGCCTCACTGTTGGCACTGCGACGCATCGTCCGCGCCCGGTCCACGAAAGGCGGGTTCCAGAGCACAAATTTTCTGGCTCCCTGCGGCGAGCCGTCCTCGTCAATCACCGTCGCCGGCAGGCCGGTCAATCGCGCGGCGTGCTCGCCGGGATTGGCAATGGTCGCCGAGCAGAGAATGAACTGCGGGTGCGCGCCATAGGAACGACACACCCGTCGCAGACGGCGCAATACACAGGCCACCTGCGAACCGAACACCCCGCGATAGGTGTGTGCCTCGTCAATGACCACGTAGTGCAGGTTGCGGAAGAAGTGCGACCACAGAGTGTGGTTGGGCAGGATGCCCAGGTGGAGCATGTCCGGGTTGGTGAGGATGATGGCGCATTCTTTGCGCCGGCGAGGGCGATCCTCTTTGGGCGTATCGCCGTCGTAGGTGGCGTAGCGGATGCGACGCAGCGCGCCGTGAGTGAGTTCACCCAACGCGCGCAGCTGATCCTGGGCCAGGGCTTTGGTGGGGAAGAGGTAAAGCGCCCGCGCGCGCCAGTCGGCCAGGATGCTCTCCAGGACGGGGAGGTTGTAGATCAGGGTTTTGCCGCTGGCGGTGGAGGTGGCGACGATCACGTTTTCGCCCTGGCGCACGGCGTTGATGGCCTGCGCCTGGTGCACGTATAACCGCTCGACGCCGCTTTCGTTGAGTGCCGCCTGCAACTGCTCCGGCAAAGGCTTCTCCAGCTCGCCGTACCAGGCCCGCCGCGCCGGTAAGTGGTGTACGTGAGTGATCTGGCCTTTGTAGAAAGGCCGCGTCTTCAGGTGCTCGATAAAAGCCGAAACTGTCATTGGTCCTATTATCAGTAGTTGAGAATTTGAGGAGGCCGCGCTCTCTTGCGCGGGCCAGGAGCGGCGCTAGAGAGCGCCTACTCCTCACTGGAACTATCCGTTTCATCGGATTAATCGGCTGACATCCGGGGCAATCAGTAATGCACCACCACCAACGTGCCGATGGGCGCCCAATCGTAGAGCCATTTGGCGTCCGGGGTGCGCATGTTCACGCAGCCGTGGCTCATCGGCTGGCCGAAATTGTTGTGCCAATAGGTTCCGTGGAAAGAGTAGCCTCTGTAGAAATACATCACCCAGGGCACGCTGGGCAGGTAGTAGCCGGGGCCCGTCATGAGCTGCGACGGGACCTTTCTGTAGATGCGATACCGCCCGGTGACGGTGGGGGTGCCCGGCAGCCCGGTGGAGACCGGGGCTACCAGTACGGCGCGATTGCCCTCGTAAGCCATCACCCGCTGGGCAGTGAGGTTGACGTCAATCCATTTACCGCCACTCGCCGGGGACGTGGTCGGAGAAGGGAGCGGAGGCGGTAGCGGGGTGAAAGTTGCCGTGGGGCGCGGTGTCCGAGTGGGAGTAGCGGTGGGCGTCGAAGTCGGTGTCGGTGTAAAGGTCGGTGTCGAAGTCGGCGTCGCCGTAGGAGTGAGAGTGGGTGTGGGAGTGTGGGTAGGGGTAGACGTGGCCGTAGCGGTCGGTGTGGGCGTGGGCAAAAGAGCGGCCATCACTGCCTGTGGCGCGTCCAAAGCGACGAGCACCATGCCTAGCCCCACAAGGCTCGCTGCCAGCAAGGCGATCATCACCCAGACCAGGCCCTGATTACGGGTGACGGGCTTACGCTTCCGGGGCAACTCTCCCCGGTCCACGGCGCGGAGCTGCAGTGGCGGGGCAGGCGTGGCCGGGGGCTGGGG
>JAGGZG010000065.1 GCA_021162125.1 Anaerolineae bacterium | reverse complement strand
TATCACAGTTGGTCCATTCCACTTTACAATACTGGTGCCGGATGTGTGTCCGGCACCAGTGGGGTTCGTAAGAATCCTTTACTTGGAAGGGGGATTTCGCCTTGTCTGACTAATCCCAACTATTCTCCCAGTCATCGGAGGAGCGCCAGACCCAATTGCCTGCACCATAGTCGAAGAGATGTGTGCCGTGGGTATGCAGGGTTACCTGACCGCCCAGTGATTTTGAGCTGCCGACCGACAGATTCGAACCCCAGGTAGAACTCCATAGGTTGTCTAGCCAGTACCAAGTACTGCCCCAGCGTCCTCGATATGTCGCATCGCACCAGAGCTGCAAACTATTTGTCCCGGTCGCACTGGAGTAAGAGCTGTAATTAGCTACTTGTTGTCCATATTGACTGAAAAAGTAGGCGATGGAGTAATACACCTCATTTGACTTGATACCTCTTTCTGTCGTTGTGGCCATCCCCTTCGGTGACTCATCAGTATCTAGAACTAAGACTGCCCAAGGTAGCATCCGTACTTCCACCAGTAAATGACGACGCTATCAAGCATGACCAACTCTATGGGAAAGAATCCACCTTCTGCCTATTCCAAATCTGCGTATTGCTATCCCATCTGGCAAGGTATTCTGTGTTTACCTTCCAATCGGTGTTGTTAGGCGCTGTCCAGAAGCTGGTTTTCGCCTCTCCTGAATCGGTAACGCAGGCTCCTGTTGCGTTTGCGTCATCTTCATCCATAAACTCCCAGGTGCCATCATGCTCCACGTCTCGATAAAGCTTGACGCGGGCGAAAAGCCTTTGAGCACAGAAGTCCGACTCCGTTCGAGCATACCCGGCCACGGCCACGTGAGTAGGAGAAAACTGGTACCAATAGAACCCGTATGTGAGGGTCACCGTACCAGAGTCCAACGATCCCGACGGCTGTGCAGAGCCCACCTCGGCAACGGGCACCGCTATGACTTCTGTGAACTCCACCTTGTTCACTTCAGCAGGCACCTGGTCGTCGGGAACTCTCCCCGAAACCGGCATTTCGGCTATTACCTCGCCTTCGGCAGGGGAGACCAGCACGCTTTCGCTGACACCAGCGACGTTGACTTCTTCTGGCACCTGGTCTGATGGAACACGCGCCGGCACCTGCGCCGTCGGCGGCCCCTGGCTCATCACCCCGCCAGGTCCAGCGCTCACCAACAACGCCAATAACACGAGCACTACAAGATACTTGACCTTACGCATTCCAAAACCTCCTCGTAATTTAGATACTCACCAGGCCCTCCGGTGACGCATCTCCAGTGTACCACACATGAGACGGCTTGTCTACTGTGGAAAACCACAGTTTTTATCCTGTGGATTTCCACAGGTAAGTAACTTAGGTATCCCCTGATCCCAACAAAAAAGCCCCGGCTCTCAATACCGAGGCATCAGTACGAATCCGCAAACTTGACCATCAGGAGATCACGCCCTGTTCCCTCGCCCACATCGCCGCTTCCACCCGCGAAGTTACTCCTAACTTCTTCAGGATGTTGCTCACGTGAAACTCCACGGTGCGCCTTGTCATTTGTAACCTCTGGGCAATCTCTTTATTGCTCAGCCCCTCAGCTACCAGCCGCAGCACCTCCAGTTCCCGCTCTGTCAGCCCACCCGGCCGCTCTCCCCGCGCCCAGGCGGCCACCTTCTCCACCACCGGCGGACTGAAGTAGCTTTCTCCCTCGACTGCCGCCCGCACCGCGGCCACGATCACCTCCGGCGCTTCGCTTTTCAGCAGGTAGCCTACCGCCCCTGCCTCCAGCATCCCCCGTACGTAATGATCATCACTATAGGAGCTGAGGGCCAGCACCTTGGTCGGTAGACCCCGCCGCTTCATCTCCGCCGCTACCTGCGGCCCGCTCATCCCCGGCAACCGGCAGTCCAGCACGGCCACGTCCGGCTGGAGAACAGAGGCAAAATTAGACTTGGTCGTCAGCAGCGTGTGACCGACCTTGTGGTCTTCCAAGGAAGAAGTATAGGCCCACGCCAATAGGGAACAAAAATATTGATACTAAAACCCACACTATCGTACCAGTCCAAGAGCGTCCTTTCTTCCGAGCATCTCGACCAACGAGCAGGGCAACCGTGACAATGACAATGATAATGAGCCAGTTTAGAACGTGGGCCAACATCACCTTGGAATCTACCATAAATACTCACCTCGCTTATTTACACAGATAAGAATGTCTGACTGCCTCTTGTGTGAAGGGCAGTCAGAATCCTAAGATACCAGTTCTATTGCCAGCGCAATCTTATCTGATTCCACTTGGTGTGGAGGGAATCCGTTCCCGACTCCATTTTGCTTATAAACCACGCCGGCGGAACGCCCCATTGGTTCACGTCACCATAGGTGACAACATACACTACATACGTGTGTCCAGCCCGTAAAGACACCAGTACTGATCTACTGTAGTCGCCTCCGTCAACGATGATCTGGTTGTTGGCACTATATTCGTCAAAGACCGTCGCTTGCCCGATATAAGAACCCACGGTGGCATCGAAGACCTTCACCACGACTTTCCACGATGCTCTGCCACCGTAACCACCCAACAGATTGACCCCTGCCCATCCTACGAAATCCACATAACAGAGTCGTGAGCCAGTTCCGCTCACGGTGAAACGCCGGCCTGTCCAAGCCCAGCCGGAAGCATTACCTACACCATAAGCCCAGGCACTAACATTGTTGCGCCTCTGTGATAAGTTATACGAAGTGGTACTGCCGGACATCCCCGAAGAGGAGTGACCATTTTTTCCTTCACTAGCATACGTGAAAGTATAGTTAGTCCCTATCGGAACCGCAGTGCCTCCCCCTCCCCCTCCGCCTGGATCCTCTGCCAGAATCTGAGCACCGGAATTGACCTCCGGATCGGGTGGTTCGAGTCTTGCACGTTCTTTGACAACTTCTTCATCCCACCTTTCAATTCTCCTTTGTAGCTCTTTTTCCTCTATCGCTGGAATACCGAATTTGGAAGCAGTTGCTGCATTTGCTTCGGCAGCCTCCTGCATCGCGGGCTCCACGGGGATATCCTGAATCACTTGAGGCTCTGGCGGTGGATCTTGAGCCATCGCTACACCCGGCCCAACGCTCGACAGCAGCGCCAGCAACGCGAACACTGAGAGAAACTTGATCCTACGCATTTCAAAACCTCCTGTGATTGATATACTCACCGGCCTCTCCGGTGACGCATCTCCAGTGTACCACACGTGGGACTGCTTGTCTACTGTGGATTACCACAGTTCGACCTGTGGATTTCCACAGGTAAGTAACTTAGGCATCCCCTGAGTCCAACAAAAAAAGCCCCGGCCTCAACACCGAGGCAGCAGGATGAATCTGCAAACCTACCATCAGGAAACCATGCTCTGCTCCTTCGCCCACATCGCCGCTTCCACCCGCGAGGCCACCCCCAACTTCCTCAAAATGTTGCCTACGTGAAACTCCGCGGTTCGCTCCGTCACCTTCAGCCTATGAGCAATCTCCTTGTTGCTCAGCCCCTCCGCCACCAGCCGTAGTACCTCAATCTCACGCCTTGTCAGACCAGCAGGCAGATCCCCCCGTGCCCAGGCGGCTATTTTCGACGCTACCGGCGGGCTGCAGTAGCTTCCTCCCTCGACTGCTGACCGCACCGCAGCCACGATCACCTCCGGAGCTTCGCTTTTCAGCAGGTAGCCTACCGCCCCCGCCTCCAGCATCCCCCGTACGTAATGATCATCACTATAGGAGCTGAGGGCCAGCACTTTGGTCGGTAGACCCCGCCGCTGCATCTCCGCCGCCACCTGCGGCCCGCTCATCCCCGGTAACTGGCAGTCCAGCACGGCCACGTCCGGCGCGAGCGCTTCGATCAGCGCCAGCGCTTCCTCGCCGTCCTCCGCCTCCCCTACCACCTCCACGTCCGGCGCTTGATCTAACAGTACCCGCAGTCCCACGCGCAGGGTCGGGTGATCGTCGGCCAGCAGAATGCGAATAACTTCGCTCATGGATAAGTCTCTCTCGTAATGCGTAAGAACGTAATGCGTAAAGCGTAATGCGTAACACGCGAAGACCTCTGGTACGAAGCCTACGTTTTACTCCTTACGTTTTACGGCTTTAACAGCGCATCAAACTCTTCCGCCGCATCTATCAGACGACCGGGGTGACGGGTGAGGCTGAACCAATCCCATTGCGTGGTGTGGGGATAGTAGTCGAGGAACCAGCAGAGGGCCTGTACCTGCGGCTCCTGGTTGATCTCCTCCAGCGCCGCTGCCAGCCACCCCTGCGGATAGTTCTGCGCCGGGGGAGTGCCCTCGTCGGGGGCAAAGGTGTTGGTGGAGGTGATGTAAACCGGCAGCCCCCGTGTGGTGGGATAGGAGTTGATGATGGCCAGCCAGTCCTGATAGATACGAAAGCCAGCCTGAGCCCCTCCCCATTCCGCCCGCCGCAGGTCCAGCCGGGGCTCCTCGGCCCCGTCCCGACCGGCCAATTGCGCGGCCTCAGGACGGCCTGGAACGTGCAGGGCAAAGCCGTCGGGTGCGGCCAGGGGAATGCCGGCCGCCAACTTGGCCCGCGCTCCCTCGTCCAGCATCGCTACCAGCGTGTTCATGTAGTTGAGCCAGGGCGCGTCCATGGTGTAGCGTCGTTCTCCATTCTGATCGGTATTCCAGGGCCGTACCGGGCCAACCAGCACCCGCACCTGGGGGTTCTCCGCTCTCATCACCTGCACGGCGTTGTCCGTGTGGGAGACGTCTTCACCATAGCCGTTGAAGAGACGCGCGTACCACTCCGGCGTCACCGCTTGCTCCGGGGACTGGGAGTTGCTGTCCAGACTGTTGTAGCCACTGCCCAGGAAGTAACCGTATACTTCCCACAAGCGGTCATCCCGCGCCAACCGTTGCAGGTACTGAAGATATTCCCCCAGGGCCAGGTAATCGTCCGCCGGCGGTAAACTCTGCCCCAGGTCGTAATCCACCCGCACCAGCACCCGCAACCCCTTCATCGTGGCCTGATGGACGCGCGCAGCCAGGTCATCTATACCCCAGTACTCCTCTTCGGCCAGGCGGGCG
>JAGGZG010000386.1 GCA_021162125.1 Anaerolineae bacterium | reverse complement strand
GGTAATCTTCTCCCGATTCATCAATCACTCGGATCAGCCGATGTTCAGCAGCACGGGCGTCAGGTATCACCTGATAGATTTTGCGCAGCTCCAATGATGCCGGATAGCCTTCATTCTTGATGCAGACGACAAATTGCATTTCCAAACTCATGGATGTTCATACGATCATTAGTAGCCGTTCATCTCACAGCATGCCGCCTCGCAGTCGGAACCTCAGCCGCCGCGCGGGACCTGCGATGCCAGCGGCAACAAAAGGTAACCTGCAAATACGCGCATAGCCCGGTCGGGTGCGGTAACGGGTGGGACAGGCCAAATTCAGCAATGGTTGCTGGTCTGGCCAGCCAACCACACTGTTTTTCAACTCCCAACACCCTGGATTACGCTCCCACAGGCACGCTCTTGCTGAAGATCAGGTTAGCAATAGGGAGAGATAACACTTCCAATTCATCGGCCGCTCTTTGCAAACGACCTAATAGCACCGCGCTTCAGCCGCCGTGCGGAGCGAGCGAAGCAAGCGGAGCGCTGTCGGCTCCACGCGCAGGTTAGATTTCATCCCTTAACATTTTGATGATATGTCTCGCCAGATGCTCCTTAATCTCCCTGTGACGAGGAACAGGCTGAGATACTTTCGTTCTTGGGTTCTGATACCAGTCGTGTTTCGCCCCATGACGAATAAATACGCACCCCATCCTCTCTAACTCGCGTATCAAATCTTTGCGTTTCATGCCACTTCCAGTTCGGCAACCCTTCGGACGTAAGGGATACTTCCGCTGGTAAGTTCCCGGTGGATATCTCTCAGATTTTCTTCCAATTCTTCTATCGTTTCGCCTTGAGTCCAGTAGTCAGGGTATTCTTCCAGATATCCAAGCCACATATTCTCATCTTGCCAGTAGACGTACTTTATCGCTTTCATTGTCTTACCCCGTCTTACTCCTCTCCCAACTTTAGTTCTTATGTTTACGCTCCGCCTTGTTCTTACTCGGCATACTTGCTGAAGAGAAACCTAACTGTAATATTATTATACCATGCCTCGTAGCCCAGGCCAAATCGCTTCCACGGCCCTTCGCCCTGCCTCAGGGCAGGCCCTCCGCCTGGAACACGTGCACGCAATGGAGTTCCGCGTCGGCGACCAGCATCTGCCCGGCCGGGCCTACCGCCACGCCAATGGGCCGGCTCCCCTGACCAGTCTCCATCTGGCCCAGCACCCGGCCATCGGCGTCGTAGGCCACCACCCGTCCGCCCTGCGGATCGGTCACGTAGATCACCCCTGCCGCCGAGATTGCCACGTGGGGGCCATCCAGTGTATCGGCCTCGGGAATCACCCATTCGCCCTCGTATTCGCCGCCGGAGCCCATGCGCACCACGCGCAGGTGATAGGTGTCCACCACGTAGATCGTGCCCTGCGCATCCACGGCGACGTCCGTCGGCTGGTCGAAAGTCCCCGCGCCAGCGCCCACGAACTCGGCCAACACCTGCCCCTCAGCGGAAAGGGCCACAATGCGACTGCGGCCGGTGTCAGCCACGTAGAGCACGTCGCCGGGGCCGACGGCCACCCCACGCGGGCGGTAGAATCCGGGCGTGAAGCGAGACAGCACCCGCCCGTCCGGGGTGAAACGTACCACCGCGTCGGCCAGCGCGTCGGCCACGTACACAGTGCCCCGGCTGTCCACCGCCAGATCGCAGGGCTGTTGCAGATCTGCGTCCGCCCCCAAAGTGGCCAACCACTGCCCGTCCGCGTCGAAGAGCTGCACGCGGCGGTTGCCCGTATCGGCGACGAAGATACGCCCCGCTGCGTCCACTGCCACCCCACGGGGCGCCAGCAACTCGCCATCACCGCTCCCCCGCCCTCCAAACGAACTCACGAGCCGGTTGGCCACCTCGCCCGGCTCAACCGTCGTTGGCCCCGGTGGCTGACTCGCGTGGGCGGGTATCTCCCCCTCCCAGGGGAAAAGCTGGGTGGGCGGCAGAAGCTCACGGGAACCGCCCGGCGGAGTCCACCACAGTTGCATCGTCTGCGAGCCGTCCACCTGGAAGTAGCGCACTTCGATGTCGTGGTAGCCGCGCGAGAGACGGATCACGCCCTCGCGGTAGCGCCCACCATGCGCGCCGCCGTTGTCCACCACGAGTTGCCCGTCCACGAAAAGGTACGACCCGTCGTCGGAGTTGGTGCCCAGGGCGTACTGTCCCGGCCGGGGGATGTCCAACTTCCCCCGCCAGATGACGCTGTAAGGTGGACGCAGTTCGCCGCTGAAGGGAATGTCGTTGGCGGTGACCACGAAGTCACGCTGCACGCTGACCGGCGAGCCCTGCCACTCCGTCCCGTGATAATAGTAGCCGATCAACCCGCTCTCCGGCACAGCATAGCTGTAGAGAGCCTCCGCCGGGATGTCCTCCCAATCCTCGCCCCCCGGCGGTCGCCAGCGCAGCCGTAGACGCGGCTTGTCTTGGGCGACGAACTGCAACGTCAGATTGTGAAAACCGGCGACCAGGTAAGTCGGGTTGCCAACCCGACCGACGTTCAGCACTTCCTCGCCATCCAGGTAGAGGCGGGCCAGATTGGCAACCCGTCCCGCGCTGGTCTCCAGCTCGAAAGCGTACTCGCCAGCCTTAGTGACGAACAATGCTCCCTGCCACTGCGCGCTGAAAGGCGATGGCAAAGGTGGAGCAGCCGTCCAATCAAAGCCCAGCGTCGTATCCCGTTGCTGGCGAACGGCGGGCCCGGTCCAATCGGTGCTGGCGTAGAAGCGGCCCACCAGCCCGTGCATCGCGGCCAGCTTGTCACGAGCGACGGTAAAGGTGATGAACAATGGCTGGCCGTAGCGATCCAGGTGCTCCTGCCACAGTCCCGTGGGATAAAACTGCACGAACAGCGAGCGCAGGCTGCGGTACGCCGGTTCCAGAATGTAGACCACGTCACGGCCGGGGTTTTCGCGCAGCGGAAGATGCGCAGCCAGATTGAGCCTGGTGTACCGCGGATCGTGGCCAATGAGCATGATGGCCGAGTGGCGGTCGTAGTGCGGGGACAGATAGACTTCCATTTGGCCATCCAGGGCCGCCAGGTACTCGCCGATGGCTGCCTCGGACGCGCTGTAGGCCGCCCAGACCGCCGGGTGGCGGGCCTGGACGCGGAAGTACACGTTGGCGTTGCTGGCCATCACCAGAGCGCAGCACACACCCAGCGCCCAGGTGAACGTCCGCTTCCCACGCCCGCGCCATGCCTCTCGAAAGGCGAGCCACACCCGCTCCACGGCCAGGCCGACCAGCAGGTAGACCACCGGAATCAGGCCAATCGCCCGCCGCGCGGAGGGGGCCTCGTGCCCGACGGAGAACACCACCGCCGGCAGGGCAGCGATTCCCCAGGCCAGCAGCAAAAACGAGCGCGGATGCCGCCAGTAACGCAGGGCGACCGCCAGCCCCAGGACAAACAGCACGCCGGTGACGAGATCGAGGAGTGGCGCGCCGGGGAGATTGTTCAGCGGAGCGGCGTCGCCCCGGTAGTTGAACATGAGCAGCACTTTGCGCAGGTTGGTCCACAGTGGGGATAGATTGCCCGCGGCGGCTATCTCAGGCAAAAGGGAGATGTGCCGCGTGCGGCCCATGAAGATATGCGGGTGCTGGACCGCGTACACGGCCAGCGGTACCAGGCCCAGCGCCGCGCTGAGGAGCGTCCAGCCCAGGCCGCGCAGCGTGCACCGCCATTCCGTGCGATAAGCTATCAGCCAGTAGACAGCGTATAGCACGACGCCCACGGGTACTACGCGAAAGGCGGTGTATGTGTTCAGCCCCAGGGCCAGGCTCAATCCGCAGAGGACAAAATCGCGCCGCCGGCCATCCCGCAGGCCGCGCCAGAGGAAGTAGAAAAGCAGCACCTCACAGAGAGGCACCATGATGGCCTCGTACACGATACGGCTGAAGGTGATGTGCCAGCGCGAGGCGGCCAGCAGCGCGGTGATGGCCAGGCCCACGCGCGGGCCGTAGAACTCGCGGGCCAGCACGTAGAAGGCCAGCACGGTCAGCGCCCCGGCCGTGGCCGAGACCAGGCGCATGGTCGGCACGCTCACGCCGAACAGCCGAAAGTACAGGGCGATGAGGTAGGTGAACAGCGTGGCCTGGCCCTCGTTGGTCTCCGCGTAGGGGGTGTAGGGCGCGCCCCGCAGCCAGCGCAGGGCGTCCAGCCCGTTGTTCCCCTCGTCGGACTGGCAGCCGTTGGGGATGGTGTCAATCTGGTAGGTACGCAGGACGAGGGCGACGAGGAGGATGGCGATGAGAAGGAACACTTCTGGCTTCCAATCTTCCAACCCTCCAGCCTTCCGGGGATGGTTGGAAGGTTGGAAGGTTGGAAGGATGGAGACGACCAGGAATCCTAAACTTGCCAGCCACAATGCCAGGGCCAGGGGGCTGCTCAGGTCGCGCCAGAAAATCGTCGCTGCGCCTGCGCCCAGGGCTACAGCGACAAGGACGGCGATCTTTCTCCAACGGGCCAGCGGCGGCCTGTCTTCGGCCATCTCCACTGCGGCAGGACGAGGGGCCTGCCATACGAAGCACAAGGCCGCCAGCAGATAGAGCAGAATGCCGTCCACGACGTATCCTGCGCCGAAGGAGCGCTGGGCCAGGACCGCGATCAGGAGGGCAAGGATGACAAGCAGCAGCTTCTTCATTGATCCTCCTCGGCGGCATCGCTCCAGACAGCGCCCACGGGTGGGAACAGTCGCTCCTGGGGGATGAACTCCTGAAAGCCACCCGGTGGCGTCCAGTACAGGTAAACGTGCGAGCGATCGCCAGCATCCAGGAAGCGCAGTCTCAGATCGTGGCGGCCAGCGTCCAGGTGCACCGCGCGCGAGACCATCTGGTTGGGGATAGTGTTCTCCACGACCAACTCGCCGTCCACGTACAACCAAGAAGCGCTCAGCGACTCGGTGGCCAGGGTGTAACTCCCGCTTGCGGGGATGTCGAGCTGGCCGGCCCACTCCACGGTGTAGGGTCGGGGCATGGGCAGGAAGTGGAAGTAATAGGCGACCTGGGCATCAATGCGGGTGAAAACTGGCGGCCCGGTCCAACTTGCGTTGGGATAGAAGCGGCCCAGCAAGCCGTTGGCGGAGACAGGGGCATGGAACAGGGCATCGGCGGGGATCACGGTCAGTTCATCGGATCCGGGCGGTTGCCAGCGCAGGCGCAGCAGCCCACCGGCGGCTACCTCACAGCGTATCCCGATGCTGTGACACCCCTGGGCCAGGATCACGTCCCTGGACAAACTCCCTTCCCCCCGAAACAGAAGCACGCCGTCCAGGAGCACCTCGGCCTGCCCAGGCGCGTCGAGGGCCAGGGTGTATCGTCCGTAGCCGGGAGCCAGCAATACCCCCGTCCACTGTACGCGGAAGGGTAGCGGCACCGGTGTCCCCCCCGTCCAGTCGAAGTCCAGCGGTCCCTCCCATCGGCTCAGGGCCGGCTGTTCCGCTCCAGACAGGAAATACTGTCCCTCCAGACCCTGCACGCTGGCGATGATCTCCCGGCTCAGGCGGTAGGTGTACAGCACCGGGAACCCGAACCCCGGCGGGCCGAACTCCTCGACCACCGCGTCCGGGTAGTAGCGCATGACCTGTTGGCGAACGGCCAGCCTGTCGGGGTCCACGAAAAGGACGACGCCCTCCTTGCCCGGGCTGGGCTTGCGCAGAGGGAAGACCGTCGCCGGGTTAAAGGCGACCATCTCATGCAATTCGGGAGCCAGGAAGCGAATGGTCGGACTGCCGGTGAGCAGCGGGGAGAAGCGCAGGTCATACGCATCCTGCCAGCGGACGATCTGGCGGGCCACGAGTGTCTCCGGGGTGGAGAAAGCGTTCCACACGGCGAAGTCGCGGGCCTGCTTGTGAAAGTAAAAGTCGAAGTTCTGCCAGCCGACGACAGCCAGCAAAAGACAGGCAGTGATCGGCACCAGACGAGCCCAACGGGGAAAAAGGCGCTGAAACTCGCGGGCAACGGCGTGCAGGGGAAGACAGGCCATCAGGTAGACAACGGGCAGCGTGCCGATGGCCCGCAGCGACTGGGGCGACTCGAAGAACAGGGAGAAGATTCCGGCGCAGAGCATCACCGCCCACCACACAGGCACAAGCAGGTAACGCGGGGTGCGCCAGCGCCACAGACTGTAAGCCAGTCCCAGAACGAAGAGGGCCGCGCTGACGGGATCGAGCATGGGCGCGCCCGGCAGGTTGTGCCGTCCATTGCGGTCACCCTGGAAGTTGAACATCAGCACGTGGCGTTTGGCGCTCTCGATAAGGGCCGCACGCGGATCGGTGACCGTCGGATCACGAAAGATGGACAGGCGGCGGGGACGGGCCCAGAACACGTCGGGATGGCGCACGGCGTAGCGGACCAGGGGAGCGACGACCAGCAGTACGGCCAGGGCCAGCAACAGGAGATTCGCCCAGTTGCGCCGCAGATAACCGCGCACGGCGACGGCCTGCATAATCACGAACAGGCCAACGACGACGATCAAGAACCTGTTGGCCGTGTAGAACCACTGGCCCAGACCCAGCACCAGCCCGCTCCAGGCAAAGTCCCGCGCACGACCGGTGCGCCGGCCCTTGAGCAGGAAATATAGGGTGAGCAGGACAAAGAAAGGGGCGTCAATCCCGGTCATGGCGATGCGGCTGAAGTTGACGTGCCAGCGAGATACAGCGATGAAAAAGGTCAACAGCAACCCCAGCCGCTCATCCTCAAACTCGCGCCCGAAAAGGTACGCGGCCAGCACGCCAGCCAGGCCAAAGGCCACCGATACGGCACGCAGGGCCAGGGTGCTCATCCCAAATAGACGCAGGGCCAGGGCGAACAGGTAGACCAGGAACGCGGGGCGGCTCATGGCCTCCACGAACACCGGACGGTAGCCGGGGTTCTGTAGCACGCTCAGGGCGTGCAGGCCACCATCCGCCTCGTCGTACCAGGTGCCGAAAGGTATGCTGTTGAAGCGGTAGAGGCGCATGAAAGCGGCCAGGAGCAGGATGAGGAAAAGAAGGATGGAAGAATGAAAGGTTGGAAGGCTGGAAGGGCGGGAGGTGGGGGCCGGGTGATCCAGGAGATAGACGGCGAGGACGAAGCAGAGCAGGCTGGCCGCGTAGAGGCACCACGGCAGCCAGGCGTGCGTGGGTCTCTCGAAGAGCCAGAGAGCGGCGACGCTGATCAAAGGGGCAACGACCAGGAGGAGCATCCCCGCCCGCAATCGCCGGCCGTGTGATGTGACCGGGGGACGTGGTTGCTCCATCGTCGTCACCGGCACCGAGCGCGTGGCCATCACAAACAAAGCCGCAGCGACCGCGTAGACGAGCAGCCCGTCCTGCAAATTGCTGCGCACGAGATAGCCCTGAGCGACGAAGGCCAGAATTATCGCCACCAGGGCCAACAGCAGGTTGGTGAGCTTGTGCGGTGTGTGCATAGCCGGGTAGCCGGTGTTATACCCTCCCGCAGGTTAACGAACATCTCTTCGTGGGGTTGGGAACCAGGTCAGATATAGCGCCGCAACATGTAAGGCAGCTTCCAACCTGCGGGAGGGTGGGTATTTACGAGAAGATGGCTCAATGATAACGTCAAAGCGGGCTTTTGTCAAGGACACGCACTGCCGCCGGGCAGGGGAATTTGACAAATTGTAGAAAATGTAGTAGCTTAAACGACACCGGGAGATGAGCGAGCGGGGCTGTCCAACACTTGATACTACCCCGCCGGGCGCTCCTCTCGTCACCCATCTGCTGGAAAAGCCATCGTCGAAGAGAGTAAGGAGACAATTTCGGAACTGCTGATCTGGCATGGTTGGCACAACGATACACGAAATCTAGCGGGGGACACACTTGCCCAATGAAGGGTCAGGAATTCGCGACAGAAAGTTTCTGTGGAGCCAGAAGGAACCAGAACGGGCTCATTTGCCCGCCTGCCACGTCGTAGGTTAGACACCGACCACCGGCATTACCGGGGTCGGTGTCTGCGTTTATTTGTTAAGGAGAGGTCACTTGCCCACGAAATACTTGATCAAACCTAGCGAGTACCACGATTCTATCACCTTGATGGAAACCGCGCGGGAATTGACTCAACTGCCCGGTGTGACCGACGCAGCCGTCGTCATGGCCACCGATGCCAACAAAGGCATCCTGCGGGAGGCAGGCTTGCTCCCCCCAGAGGTGGAGACCGCCACCGCCAACGATCTGATCATCGTCGTCCAGGCGAAAAGCGACGCCGCCGCCGGCCACGCCCTGAAAGTGGCGGAAAAGCACCTGGCACGGCGTCCGGAGACGGCCGGAGCGGGGCTGGCCTTTCAACCCCGCACGATCCGGGGGGCAGTGCGGACAAACCCGGACATCAACCTGGCGGTCATCTCCGTGGCCGGACAGTACGCGGCCGCCGAGGCATGGGAGGCGCTGCGCAACGGGTTGCACGTTCTGCTCTTCAGCGACAACGTACCCATCGAGGACGAGATCGCTCTGAAAAAGTACGCAGCGAAGCACGGCCTGCTGATGATGGGCGCCGACTGCGGCACGGCCATCATCAACGGCGTGGCCCTGGGGTTTGCTAACGCCGTCCCTCGCGGGCCGGTGGGAATCGTTGCCGCAGCGGGCACCGGTCTCCAGGAGGTGAGCACCCTCCTGGCCAAACTGGGCGTCGGCGTCAGCCAGGGCATCGGCACCGGCGGGCGGGACGTGAAAGAAGCGGTCGGAGGCATCATGATGCTGGAGGGCATCAAGGCGCTGCAGGCCGACGCCGACACACGGGTCTTGCTCCTGGTCTCCAAGCCCCCCGCGCCAACCATCGTCGAACGGGTGCTAGAGCAGGTCGGGCAGAGCGGCAAGCCGACGGTGGTCTGCTTCCTGGGTGGGGACCCTGCCTCCATCGCCGATGCCGGCGCCATCCCGGCGCGCACTCTCCAGGAGGCGGCTTATTTATCGGCGGCGGAGGTGCAAGGGCACAAGGGCCCATCGGTTGGCGAAGTGATTGCGCGAGAGGTCGCAGATTTGCAGGCCCAGGCCCTTGAGTTGAAGCAGCGGTTGCAGCCTGGTCAGAAGTACCTGCGCGGGCTGTTCAGCGGCGGCACCCTGGCAGCCGAGGTGCTCGTCTTATGGGAGGAGATCCTGGGGGACGTGCTCTCCAACGTGGCGGTGGACCCCCGGCTGAAGCTGAAAGACGCCACGCGGAGCGAGGGCCATTGCGCCGTGGACCTGGGGGAGGACGAGTTCACCGTGGGCCGCCCGCACCCGATGATTGACAACGACCTGCGCATCCGCCGTTTGATGCAAGAGGCAGCCGACCCCGAGGTGGCGGTGATCCTGCTCGACATGGTGCTGGGTTACGGCGCGCATCCTGACCCGGCCAGCGAACTGGGGCCGGCCATCCGCCAGGCACGAGAACTGGGGGTGATCGTCGTCGCCTCGGTGACGGGGACAGAAGATGATCCGCAGGGGCTGAGCCGGCAGGTGCGGGCATTGGAGGAGGCGGGAGCGGTCGTCTGCGGTTGCAACGCGGCGGCGGCGCGCCTGGCGGCGTTCATCGTGGCCTAAAACGGAACACGCAAAACGTGACGTCCGGGAGGGAAAGAGCAGTGCCAGATAAATCCATCCAGTCATTTTTTGGAACTCCTCTAAACGTAGTCAACGTCGGCCTGCGCTCCTTTGCCGAGGGCCTCCAGGC
>JAGGZG010000010.1 GCA_021162125.1 Anaerolineae bacterium | reverse complement strand
TGCGGGGTCTGGCGCGGCGGCGGGGTGGGGCGGCGTGGGCGCATGGCAGCATACTGCTCCTGCTACTTCCCCTGTGGACGCTGGCCGCCAACTTCGCCCCGCTGAGGGCCGCCGCCAGCCCTGCGGACGAGGTTTTTGCCCGCCGGGTTTTCGCCCTGGTGGAGGAGGACGCTTACGTCGCCTGCGATTGGGGCACCTACACCCCGCTGTGGCATCTGCAACAGGTGGAGCACGTCCGTCCCGACGTGGAGGTGGAGGCCATCTGGCCCGGTACCAGTCCCTTCCTGACGGCGGTGGAGCGTCACCTGGGCACGCGACCGGTCTACCTGACCCTGTACAAGCGCGAGGTGGCCGACCGCTACCGTTTGCTCCCCGTGGGGTTGATTTACCGCGTGTTGCCTGAGCCGTTGTTTACCGCGCCGCCGATGGAGCACACGCTATCGGGCGCGACGTTCGGCCAGGAAATCGCTCTGCTGGGCTACGATCTGGACCGCACTGTGGTGCGCGTGGGGGAGAGCCTGCGTTTGACGCTGTACATGCAGGCCCCGCGCCAGCTCGACGAGTATCTCATGCCCGCCGTCCACCTGACCAATGCCTACCACTTCACCACGGACAGCCGCTTGCTGACCCCGCAGTGGCTGCCGGGCGAAGTGGTCGCCGAGCGTTTCGATGTAACGGTGCCCTTCGGCGCGCAGCCGGGCGAGTATCCGTTGCAGGTGGGGATGGTCAACCTCTCACAGGGCCAGGACCTGACCCTGCCCGATGGCCGGGCCACGATCCAACTGGCCACCGTCCGCGTCGAGCCGGCCCGCCTGCATCCCCCGGCTCGCGCCCTGCAAACCGCGCTGGGCAACTTCGATCAGAAATTGCTGCTCACCGGCGTGCGGGTGCGCAGCGGCTGGCGGACCTACACCGCGCCGTGGCGGGAGCCGCCCGTGGTGCGCCCCGGCGAAACGCTGCACGTCACCCTGCACTGGCGGTGCTTGCAGCCCATGCGCGAGAGCTACACCGTCTTCGTGCACCTGATTGATTCCGCCAACCGATCCTGGGGCCAGAAAGACAACCCACCACTGAACGCCAGCTTCCCCACGTTCTACTTCGTCCCCCGCTGGCTGCCCGGCCAGACCGTGGCCGATCCTTTCCCATTGCCCGTGGACCCGGCGACCCCGGCCGGCGAGTACTGGCTGGAGGTAGGGCTGTACAGCACCGAATCGCTGCGCCGCGTGCCCGTATTCAACCGCGAGGGTGATCTGGTGACTGACCGGGTGATCGTCGGCAGCGTGCGCGTGGGAGGGTAGGGGAGCAGGGGCGAACCGGCGGCCCGCCCCTGCTGTTCAGGTCAGCACCTCCAGGCGAGTGGCGGCTATTTTGCGGTAGACTTCTTCCGGTGCGCACAACACCCCGTCCACGGTGAGCAGTGCCTCGACGGGGATGTCGAACAGTCGTGCGTTTTCCTCCAGATAGGGGCGAATCAGCGACCAGTCGGCATTCGTGAGCGGGGCGAAGTGGCCGCCATTCAACTGATCCTCGCTCAGGCGGCGGTGAGGGTCACGGACGTAGATGGCTCCGCCCGAGGCCAGGGAGAAGAGGTTGCCGCCGGGATAGGGCGTGGGCAGCTCAACCATCTGTCCATGGTCGTCGAAGGAGATGCCGTTGAGGATGACAAAACCTCCCCCGTTCAGCGGGTCGCCGGCCATGAAGGACTCGGCCAGGTAGTCCAGGCAGGTGCCGTTGATCACCACCCGTGGCCGGCCGACGGCGTTGATGAGTGGCCGCCCCGCTGCGTTGCCTCGCACGTATGCCTCCCCGCCCTTGGCCCCGTACATGAAGGTCTGTCCCACGTCGCCGTGGATGACCAGCTTACCGGTTTGGAGGATCTGTCCCACCTGGTCCTGGGCCGTGCCGTGGACGTGTATCTCTGCCCCGTCGAGCCCGGAGCCCAGGTAGTCCCCGCTGGAGCCGTACACCTCGATGCGCACCCCTGTGCTCCCCGGCCCCAGTCCGTTGCCGCAGAACCGCTGCCCCCGCCAGCCATAGGTGATGAGGTGCCGCCAGCCCTGCTGGTAGGCGGCGACGAGGAAGCGGCTGGCTCCCTGTTCCCCTTCCGGGGGGAAGGCGGAGACGTCCACCACCAGGATTTCCTCCTGGGCCTGGGGAGGGCGCAGGTGTGTTCGGCTGGCCCAGTCGAGACGGCGGACTCGCTTGCCGGTTTCACTGGATTCATTGGCTTCATCGGCTTTATCGCTCAGCAGCGGCACGGCGGTCAGTAATTGCTCCACGGCCTCGTCCACCAGGGCCAGGATGGAGGCCCGGCGCTTGGCCCCTGGATCGTAGGCCCGGTCGCGCAGGCGGGTGAGCATCTCCAGGGCAAAAAGGCGCTCCCGGTCGCCCTGGGCGGCCAGTTCCACCAGATGGTGGCAGTACCAGACCAGCTCCCCGTAGTCCCAACCGGCGATCCCCGCTGCCAGGTCACGCCAGGCATCCTCCACGCCTTCCGGCCCGGCCACGATCCACAGCCGTCGCTCCAGAAGGACGGCCACGTCGGAGGATGGCGACACCACGGCTGTGGAAGGGTTGTTGTGATGCTGATCCTGAGGAGTGGTCATCACCCGCCCAAATTTGTCGGTGCAGATCAGCGATTTGCCGATTTGCCGATTTGCTGACTTGCCGATTTGCCGATTTGCTGACTTGCTGGCTTGCTGATTTGCTACCCTATCGGTCACGGTAAAGATAAACGTCCCGCCGTCGGTGTGACTCCCCCCGCGCGCGTTCCAGTAGCGGTCGGCCACCGGACAGATGCGCGGGTCCTCCTGGTGCAGGCTGCGTAGCGTGGCGTCAATGGCCTGCTTCTCCGAGGCGATCAGACCTATCTGAATCGGCGAATGAGTGGATGGCCGATTTGCCGATTTGCCGATTTGCTGATTCGTCGATTCCAGCAGGGCGAAGACCTGGGGCCGCAACATGGACGTATCGGTGATGCCCAGAAGCTGCCACTGCCTCTCCTCCGGCTTGCTGCGGGCGATGATGAAGAACCAGGGGCCGTCGGGGGAGGCGTGGATGTGGGTGGCCTGGATGGCGCGATAGAGCCGCTGTTTCTCCGGCGGAAGCAGGGTAAAGTCGCGCTCCGTGGTGGGAGCCAGAGCTTCAACGATCACCTCCAGCGGGTAGCCGTATACCCGGTCCCACAGGTCAAAAAGGAGCACGCTGACCTCGGTGTCGGTCAGGAACAGGGGCACGATGTTGCGCTGGCGCAGGTAAGTGCAGACCGCGTAGTAGTTGGCGAAGTCGCCGTTGTGCACCAGGGCCTCGTTCAGGCCGATGAAGGGGTGCGCCCCGCCCGGATGCCACACCCGCCCTTTGGTGGGATAGCGCTGGTGGGCGATCCAGACGTGGGCCATCAGGTCTTCCAGGCGGTAGTAGGCGGCTGCCTGCTCGGCGTAGCCCACGATTTTGAAGACCAGCAGGTCTCGCCCGTGGCAGAGCACGAAGGCCCGCTTCTCCCCCAGGCTGGCGTAAAAGCGTTGATTGAGGCGAAAGCTGTTCTGGTAGACGAACTCGTCCTCTACCTGGCGAGGCGGGAGACCTTCCAGGCCATTTTCCTCAGCGAAGCGGGCCAGCACCTGCGGCTTGACCCGCACGAAGTAGCGCCACACCTCCGGCGGTTTCATCCCCAGGCCGGGCACCTCGCGGTAGTCGTCCAGGGTGGGGATGCGGTAGCCCTGCAGGATGTCGAAGGCGGGGGTCAGGTACGTCTTCTCCACCTCCGCCCGCGCTGTCGGATCCAGATAGGCGATCTGTAGCAGAGTGGCCGCGCGTAACACTTCCGGGGAGACGCGCATCTGTGCTGGCGAGAGTCCTGCCGCTGCCAGCCCGCCCCCCTTGCCATTGCCCCGGTTGTGCATTTGCATCGCCGGGGGGATCAAGTGGCGGCCAGCTACAGGGAAAGAGGCAGCCAGGCCCACTACCCCGCACCCCCCTTCGGTCGCGGCCTTGTGATGTGCGGCCGGCGGCATATCCGCCACCAAGCGACGGCGGGAGGCGATGATCCGTTCAGCAAGTGAAAGCTTTTTCATGGTTAGCGACAACCTCCGGTTATCGAGGTACTCTGCATTATGTGTTTTGTGGTGCGTAGTGCGTGTTGCGTGTTCCGTCCCAGGCCACGCAACACGCAACACGCAACACGCAACACGGAGCACGCAGCACGTTTCACTCCGGGTAAACCAGCAAATCCGTCCGACCCCGCAGCTCCCGGACGCTCCGCAACCCCAACCGGCGCAGGATGTCGGCCAGTTGGATGCGCCAGGAGGCGTACAGGTTGGCGATGCGCCGACCGCCTTCCTGGGGATCAATCAGTTTGGAGAGTTCCGGGTCGGTGGTGGTGATGCCGAAGGGGCAGCCCTTGTCTTTCTCGCAGGTGCCCAGGCGCATGCAACCCAGCGCCACCAACTCCGCCGTGCCGATGACGCACCCATCGGCTCCCAGGGCGATGGCCTTGGCGACGTCGTAGGCGGTGCGCACCCCGCCGGAGGCCACGACCACTATCTCATCGCGGATGCCCTCGGCCTCCAGAAAGCGGTGTACCTTGCTGATAGCGTATTCGATGGGCATGGCGATGTTCTTCTTGGCGATCTCCGGCGCGGCCCCCGTTCCCCCGTAGGTGCCGTCCAGGTGCACGATGTGCGCCCCGGCGTAGTATGAGCCAACGGCCACCATGTCCACGTCCGTCGGGGTAGAGACCTTGACCGAGATAAGTGCCCGTGGGTTGACAGTTTTGATCCAGTCCACGTGCTTCTTGTGATCCTCCACCGAGTAGACGCTGTGGAAAGGGAAGGGTGAAAAGAGGCTACACCCGACCACCGCCTCGCGCATGGCCGCCACAGCGGGCGTTACTTTGCTGCCCAGCAGGTGTCCGCCCAGGCCCGGCTTGGCTCCCTGCGCATACTTGAACTCGATGATGGGCGCTCGCTGGATGGTCTCCTCACGTACTCCGAACAGTCCGGTAGCCACCTGGGTGATGATGTGCTCGGCGTAGGGGGTGAGCTCATCGGGGTAGCCGCCCTCGCCGGTGGAGGTGAAGGAGTCCCACATCTGAGCCGCGCGGGCGCGGGCGAGCATGGTGTTCAGACTCACCGAGCCGAAGGACATCCCCGCGCCGTACCAGGGATGGGGGATGCGGAGGCAAGGGCGGTCGTCGCCACGGCGATTCAACTCCAACGATAGATCCACGTCCGTGGTGCGTGATGCGTGATGCGTGATGCGTGTTGCGTGTTGCGTGTTGTGCGAGTCCTCGTCTAACTCGAAAATGAAGCGCAGCCGGTCGAAGCCGCCGCCTGATCTGCCGATGCGGTACTCCAGCTCGGACGTGGGGGGGCGTCCCGTGCGCGCCTGCTCGGCGGTAGCCAGGATCAACTCGGTGGGCCAGCGCAGGTCTCCCTCCACTTCCCCTTCTTCCTCACCTCGCGATTTGCCGATTTGCCGATTTGTGATTTGTAGATTTGCCCCTTGCTGATTTGCACTTCGTGGGAACAGAGCTCGAAACCCTTTTTCTTCTTCCTCGTAAAAAATCGTCCGTCCCAGCTCACCTCGCAGACGGCGCACCTCGCGCATCCCCATCGCGCCCAGCACCTCCAAAAGCTGATCCCGCCAGGCAGCTACCAGGTTCACGATGCGCTGCGCGCCCCATTGTGGGTCAATCTTTCCATGCTCAACCGGGCAGGGATGGCGTACGTCGGCCCACAGGGCGCAGCCCAGAGCCACCAGCAGGATGAAGTCTATCCCCACCACGTCGGCCCCGCAGACGATGGACTTGGGCATGTGTTCCGCCGCCGCGATGCCCCCGCTGACCACCAGAGTTACCACGTCGCGGAGGCTGGCCTCCACCAGGCGCTCGTGCACGGCGCGCAGGGCGGCGGTGAGGAAGCGGTCACCCTCGTGCTCGTAGCCCATGTCGTCGGCGTACAGGTGAATCAATCCGGCTCCGGCTTGCACCAGGCGCTCGACGCGCTGCGGGCTGGCGGGCGTGAGGGGCAGGCGCAGGGAGACGATGGCTTGTGGGTTGATCGCCTTCACCCGCTCGCGCAGGGCCAGTAGCTCGTTCTCGTCGTCGGCCTCGACCTCCACCAGACGGGCTGCCTGCACCCAGGCAGCGTGGAGGTCGTCGGTCGGCGACAGCAAGGGCGCGATGTGGTCGGCGTAAGGGGCCAGGTCTTCGTCCCAGTCGGATGGAGGCACCAGGGCGAAGGTGCCCAGTGTGGCGGCGGCGCGGGCCACGGCCAACTGTACGCCCCGTCCCGGTATGGGCATGGGTACGGGATTGAACAACACCGGGATGGGAATCTGCAACAGGGGCGGCGGCTGTGAGATCAGGCAGCCCGTAGAGTCGAACTCCAGGTGGGGCAACCGGCGGCCCAGGTCCACCGTGGTGGAGATGTACTCCCGGCCGTGGATACCGTCGCGTGTGGGGCGCACAATCTCCGACATGTCCAGCCAGATGGCGTCGAAGCCTGGCCCGGCGAAGTGGCCGCCGTAGCCAGCGCCGGAGATGGGGATGCGTCCCGTCTCCGCCTGGTACCAGGTTTGAGTGATGATCTGTGGCGTCCAGTGGGGATCACCACCACGCCGGCCCTCGGGGAGGGCCACGTGACCGTACTTGACGTAGTCATCACCCTCCCCGAGGCGGAATTTGGCCGGGTAGGCGAAAGGCGCGGGCGCAAGGGCCGTGTGGATGTGAAAGCGGATAGCAGTTTCTGACATCTTCAATCTCCGTTATAAACGACAAAAACCCCCTGGGGCCGGATCAGACACTTCCGTCCCAGAGGGCTTCGTGGCCCGTTCATTCTGTTCAATTACAGTCGAAATATACCACAGAACGCCGTGGCTGTCAAATTTAGTAATTTTGCACTTTTTACAAAGCATCCGCGGTTCGCCACCCGCCCCCCCTCAGTCCCCTTCACAAGTGTAGGTTTTTTCAAGGGCCTGCTGGACTGAGGGAG
>JAGGZG010000341.1 GCA_021162125.1 Anaerolineae bacterium | reverse complement strand
GTTACTACTCAGGCCAGCGGTTGAAACCGCGCCTGAGGAGCTAAAGCTGCCTGTCCACCTGCGTGGACAGGCGCGTCCACGCAGGTGGACGCTCGGCTGCAAGCCCTCTAGAGGCGATTTCAATCGCTAACAGAAGTAGCCTGAGCAGTTACCAGCCCTGCAACTTTTCGATAGTGTCCTCCCTGCGTGTTGTTGGCCTGATCTAACCGCTGAGGGCGCCGAGAACGCAGAGAGATGAGCCAAAACAACAGAGAAACTCGGCGCTTTCAGCGCTCTCGGCGGTGAAAAGCGACCCGAAAGTCCAACAATATTCAACAGGGAGACAACCCACTTTTCCTGGAGGGGAAATGGACCAGGTAGCCCTTGTCCGTTGCGAGCAGTACGACTTGGATAAGGTTCGCGCGGCAGTGCGTCGCAGCGTGGACTTGTTAGGCGGGATGCAGCGTTACGTATCACGAGGCGCGCGGGTGTTAATCAAGCCCAACCTCTTGCAGGCCAGCGCGCCGGAGGAGGCCATCGTCACCCACCCCACCGTGGTGCAAGCCGTGGTGGAGTTGGTGCAGGAGGTTGGAGGCGAGGTCACCATCGGCGATAGTCCCGGCGGATCATTTACTCCCAGCAAACTGCGGCGGATTTACGAGCGCAGCGGTCTGCAAGAGGTAGCCCAGGCCACAGGAGCCACGCTCAACTTCGATACCGAGGCCGTAACACGTGCTCACCCCACGGGCCACCTCATTAAACGACTGACCGTGGGCCGCTACGCCATCGAGCCCGACGTAATCATCTCCCTGCCCAAGCTGAAAACTCACGGTTTCATGCGTTTCACCGGGGCGGTCAAGAACCTGTTTGGGGTGATCCCCGGTACTGCCAAGATGGGCTATCACGCCACACTGGTCACCGCCGATCGCTTCGCCAACATGCTGGTGGACGTGGTGACTTTCGCCCAACCTACGCTGGTCATCATGGACGCCATCGTGGGCATGGACGGCGACGGGCCGGCCGCCGGCAGACCTTTCCCCATCGGCGTTATCCTGTCCAGCGCCGATAGCATTGCCCTGGATCTGGCGGCCACCGAGTTGGTCGGGATAGACCCGTTGAGCGTGCCGGTACTGAAGGTCGCCACCCAGCGTGGGTTAACCAGCGGCCACCTGACAGATATCGAACTGGTGGGCGACCCTCTCGACGCGGCGCGGGTCACCGGCTTCCGCCCGCCGAAATCCAGCCCCGACCTCGGCGCCATGCCCGCATGGGTGCGTAATCTGGGTACCAGGCTACTGGTGACCAGCCCACGGGTCACGCCAGCGTGCATCGGCTGCGGGGTGTGTGCACAGAACTGTCCCGTGCAGGCCATCCGCATTGAAAATGGCCGGGCACAGATACACCTTTCCACTTGCATTCGCTGCTATTGCTGTCACGAGCTTTGCCCGGAACATGCCATTGAGCTACACCAGCCCTGGCTGGGGCGCGTGTTCATCCGTTGACCAGGCAAGTCCCCCGCCTGTCTGGCTAAGCTATCACTGTGAGTGGGTGGCGCTGAATCCCAGGGCCGCCTGACACCGGCGTGAGCAGCCGATAGAGAAGTCTTCCTCAAATGCTCAAACCGCCTGCCCTGTTACACCGAAGTCAGAGGGCATTGGAGCAGGAGCAAAAAAGGGCCAACGCGGGCTTCCATTGAATTCCTCAATGAGAAACCCACGCTGGCCCTTCTCCATGAGCGCTAATTGAGCTAATTCCCACCGCGCATCGTGCTCAAGACACCACCGGCACCCTGGCATCCCTTGCCGCCCGCTTAACCTCCCGCACGCTGGTGAATGGAGCTGTTGCCCCAGTCACAACCCCGATCTCCACTGTAAGGGCCGGCACGGGAGCGGGTTTTGGCCTCTCCTGCTGGGCGACAGTCTCGACCTGCTCCCGATCCTTGATGGGATAAAAATAGCGAATTGCCCGCGCCAGGCGATCTATAATCCTGTCGCGCAGGACCTCCACCTTGTCGGGCATGGTGAGCAATAAGAACTCGGATTTGCTGATGTGCCCCACGAAATCGTTCAGCGAGCCAGCTTCGTCAGCTACGTTGCTGATTATCAGGCCCACTGCTCGCAGCGCGTCATCCCCGGCCACGAACCCGTAGGCGTCGTTGAAAGCTTCTATGTTCGCCAGGCCGATGTACAACACGGCCCAGTCCTTACGGCCCAGGAGAGATTTCAGCCGCTCGTCTATCACTTTGGTATCCGGCAGGCCAGTAACCGGGTTGACCAGACTCTCGTATCCTGCCCGGCGGAGCGCATTCCGCACCCGTAAGCGTAACTCCTGCATGTCGAAGGGCTTGGTGATGTAATCCACCGCGCCTAGCTTCAGCCCGGCAATTCGGTCACCTCGGTCTTTCAGCTCGGTGAGGAAAATGACTGGAATCTGACTGGTACGCAGATTGCGTCTCAGACGCCGGCAAACTTCATAACCGTTGATATCCGGCAATCGGATGTCCTGGATGATCAGGTCTGGTAGGGCCTCCTGACAGATTTCGAGGGCATCCTCTCCCATGACAGCAGTGACGATGTCGTACCCCTGGGCTTGGAAATATGTAGACAACATCTCCAGGGTATCAGTATCGTCCTCGACGATGAGAATTCTGTTCCTGGTGGACATCACTTACCTCCGACCCCAGCAGTGGCCCGCACGACCAGTCTATTCCAGGGGCTCTTTGAGAATGTCAAAGCTACAGACTTGATCACCAGCGGCGATGCACTGTGTCTCTCTCACTTTGAACTCCTTCCCGCCGCTGACCCAGTGCAGCCCGCCCTGCAACAGTCCCACGGCCGCGTGACAGAGGGGCTTATCCGCGTGGCGCCCCCAGCAAACCGGGCAGCGCTCGATGATGTAGACGAAGTGATCACCGTGATCCTCGACTCTACTTATCTGATCACTGAACTGAGTGAAGACTTTAGCCATTGCCGGCAGACCAATCTTGAGCTTGGCGCTCAGGGGTAGGGCCTTCATTGCGAAACCCGTCATGCCCACCGCTGGGCCAAAAGCATCCAGACCATACTTGATCGCTGCCCGTCCAGCGCGTATGGCCAACCCTCGCCCTCCGCGAGGGCCGTACATGTCATCCAATCCCTGGTTCAAGGCAGCAAAGTCGGCAAAATCGAACTCCTTGCGTAGATCGTCCGGGGGGTAATTATCAACCAGATGGGAAAGGCCGGCGAGTTTGAGGATAGCATTGAGGCCATTTCTGCCCATGATGTCCTCAAGGACCAGCAGATAAATCCGCGCAATCTTGTTGGAGTAATACAGTCCGCTTTTTTCAGGCGACACGTCGGAACCTCCTTAGAAGTAGAAGAATAGTGCCTCCGGGTCTTCTTGTGTACCCAGTGAGACGCCGATAGTTCAGAACCATTGTGATTTTTCAGACGATTTTAGACAGTTCCTCTGCTGCCCGGCGCATATCCAGGAAAAGCAGGCCCAGTTTGGCCTGCTTGCGGGCCAGGACAGTGAGGACTGCCTCTTCCCCAACAGACATGAGGACCACGTATCCGTTCTCACCTTTGATGTACACCTGATCTAGCATACCACGTCCCAACTCGCCAGCAATACGCTCGCCCAGGGAGAGCATGGCAGCGGACATAGCTGACACCCGATCTTCCTCCACCCCGGCCGGGAGGGATGAAGCCATGATCAGGCCATCCACACTGACCACAGCCGAAGCCTCGATGTCAGGTGTGCTGACTTGCAGATCTCTCAGGCAGGTCACCATTTGCTCAGTTCGTGATTTGGTCATCGTCGTGTTCCTCCTGTTGTGATTCCACATCGCCTGCCGGGATCACCGGCCTGGCAGAGAACGCACGGAGCTCGTGTCTAGTTTGAAAATGAGACGTGAGGAGCTCCCACTCACGTCCTGACTTGCCCGTGGATAACTATGTTCAGCCTGTTTCATAAGTCCGCCACAGCTTCCGAATCAGCATTGGAAACACCCAGCGACAGGTTCCGAGTTGGGCGCGGGGGTGAACCTGAAACCTGGAACCCCTCACGGCGTGGCCGGCGAGTAGCCTCGTACCCTCGTACCTATGAAACACTCCGACGTCATTATTATACCAGCATTTGCACAATTTGACAATGCTGTAGATGACAATTCCGGCCCGGAGTATTTGACAACTTTTGTTAAGTGTGCTATATTACTCGAAATAGAGTTCGATCTGTTCCTCAAGACAGGTAGCTATCACAATAATGAGAGGTGGAGTAGAATCGGCGCACGGAGACACCGCACAAACGAGGCCATTCGGGTCAGAGAAGTACGGCTCATTGATGACCAAGGGAAGCACGTGGGTATTGTCCCTATCGCCGAGGCGCTACAGCTCGCGCGAGACCGAGAGATGGATCTGGTCGAGGTGCAGCCTAATGCGGATCCGCCCGTTTGCCGCTTGATGGACTACGGTAAAGTTCTATATGAACGGGCTAAAAAGGAACGCAAGGCTCGAAGGGCCCAGAAAGCCTCGGACGTCAAGGAAATTCGCCTGCGTCCTAAGACCGGCGCCCACGACGTCGCGTACAAGGTTCGGGATGCTCGCCGCTTCCTTCAGGAAGGCTCCAAAGTTAAAGTGCGTGTGCGTTTCCGAGGGCGAGAGATCACCTACCCGGAACTCGGCCGCGAGATGCTCAAACGGGTGGCAGAAGAGCTGTCGGACGTGGCGACCGTGGAACGCGAGCCCTACATGGAAGGGCGTAGCATGTTGATCATACTTACCCCTAGCAGCACCTAGAGTCTCATCCACATAAGGGGCAAGGATGGCTGCCAACCAATGGGCGGCCGGTAGAGGGGACATTTAGTGTCCCTTCTTCTTTGTCTTACGCGGAATAAAGCTAACCCTGGAATGTGTGCCGTTCCGGGTGGCGCAGTGAGGAGGTATCAAGTGCCCAAGATTAAGACTCATAAGGCTACGGCCAAGCGTTTCAAGTATACCGGCACCGGCAAGTTGATGCGCACCAAAGGTGGAAAAAGTCACCTGCGCCGTAAGAAGCCCAAGCGCACCAAGCGCCTGTTTGACCGGATGCTGGAGGTTACGGATCGGAGGAGCATCCGCCGTGTGCGGACTCTTGCGCCTTACCTGAAGAAGCAGAAGTAGCGGGATGTAAGTACCAGCCCACTGGCTAGTGGGGGGTGGGGGACATTTCCCCCAGTCTTCCTCTCCCTCCACAGGCCACCAAATCTTTAAATGAAAGGGGAAAAGGGGAAGTGGCAAGAGTAAAAGGAGGGCCCAGGACTCGACGGCGGCACAAGAAAGTGCTGCGCGTGACCAAGGGCCAGAGAGGAACAAAGCATAGCCTCTTCCGGCGGGCCAATGAGGCGATGATGAAATCGTTGTGGTATGCCTACCGCGACCGGCGCAACCGTAAGCGCGACTTGCGCCGCCTGTGGATCGCCCGCATCAACGCCGCCGCGCGACAAAACGGCCTCACCTACAGCCGGTTTATATACGGCTTGAAAGCCGCCGGAGTGGAGATCGATCGTAAGATGCTGGCGGAGATGGCCGTTACCGACGCGCCAGCCTTCGCCCGCCTGGTCGAACTGGCCAAAGAGGCCAAAGAGGCTGGCTAGGTCACGTCACGGGGTGGGATCATGACCAATGTCACAGTGATCACCAGCCCAAGCAATCCCAAAATTCAGTACGTGCGCGCGCTCGCCCGGCGGAGGACACGCCAGCGTGAGAGGCGATTCATTGCTGAGGGCGTGCGTTTGCTGGAAGAAGCGCTGAGAGCGGGGACGGTGCCCGCTCTCGTGTTTTTTACCGGGAGCGTGGGCACGGCTGCCCGTGGACGAGCCCTCCTCGCCGAGCTACGGGAGCGTGGAGTCCCGACCCTGCGCGTCAGCGACGCGGTCATGCGTGCCATGTCCGATACGCAGACGCCTCAGGGCATCCTGGCCGTGTTGCCATTCCCGCAGATCGCGCCCCCACCCGACCCCTCGCTGCTCCTGATCGTGGACGGGATGCGCGATCCGGGCAACCTGGGCACACTGTTGCGCACCGCCGAGGCTGCCGGGGTACAGGAGGTGTTCCTGGCCCCGGGCACAGTTGATCTATACAATCCTAAAGTGGTGCGCGGGGCGATGGGTGCCCATTTCCGCCTGCCGATCAGGGCGCAGGACTGGGCGGAGATCGCTGACGCTGCCTCTGGCATGCAGGTGCTCCTGGCCGACGTGCGAGGAGAGCAGGTATACGACGGAGTAGACTGGCGCGTTCCCTCGGCGCTGATCGTCGGTGGAGAGGCGGAAGGGGCAAGTGTCAGGGCCAGGGAACTGGCCGTGACCAGGGTGTCTATCCCTATGCGCGGGGGAACGGAATCGCTGAACGCTGCCGTCGCCGCGGCCATCATCCTGTTCGAGGCTGCGCGCCAGCGTCGCCTGGCGTCGCGGGGTGGTGCAGCAAGTTCCAGGGGAGCATGAGAGGATGCTCCTCGTGTTTCCTCACCATCTCGCGGATAGCGCCGAAATGAATGCGCCTAATTGAGTCCAATTCTATTGACGACGCAGCCAGAGGATGGCCTCTAGCACACCGCCGCCCACCGCCCGCGCTTTGTCCGAGATGGTGAAACAGTGATCGACCACCCCACGCGGGTCCACGTCACCGACCTTCATCCCGGCGTGAACGGGCAACCCGTCGGCCAGCAGCCCGCGCAG
Organism: Anaerolineae bacterium; assembly: GCA_021162125.1. GTDB lineage: Bacteria > Chloroflexota > Anaerolineae > JACIWR01 > JACIWR01 > JACIWR01. The sequence goes on along the minus strand of JAGGZG010000341.1, from coordinate 4,916 downwards.
CACTCCGGAGATTCGAGCAACGACCGGCTCGCCGTCCACGCGGGCCACCGATTGGCCGGCCTCCACACGGTCGCCGATTCGCCGCTCACCACGAAAGACGCCCGCGCACGGGGCGCGCACCACGCGATCCTCCGCGTGGCCCACTACCGCCCCCGGCACACCGGTGTTGGGCGCGGCCTGCCCCTGAGTGATCACCCGTCCCAGATAATGTCCCCGCGCGGTCTCCACCACCGCGTGACAGTCCACGCCTGCTGTGAATCCCGGCCCCAGGGCGACGACGATTGGCGCATCGGTCAGGCGGGTGCCCAGGTTGCGTTTGGCGACGGTGGCATCCACCACAGCGTCCGGCTGCAACGCATGCACCACCATAGCCTCTGGGTCCACCAGCACAGGGACGATGCCCTCGTCCAGGCAGGCCAGCGCCTGGGTCGGGCCGTCCACCAGACGGGCAGTCACACCCTCCACGGTTACCTCCCCCTCGAACACCGCCGAGGCGAAAGCCACCGAGCGACGAATCACCGTTGGCCGGGGCAGCTCGGTGATGATCACCCGCATCCCGACGCGGCGCAGGCGGTGGGCCACGCCAGTGGCCAGGTCCCCACCGCCCTTGACGACGACCAGCAGTTCCTCACACATTTTTCACCTCACGATACACCGACTATCCCACCCAAGCTGGCAGGAAGGTGATGTTACCCCAGAAACGGGTTCTTGTCAACCGTGTGTTGTTGGGTCACTGGCGCATCGGGTTGAAGTGTGGTATAATTGCGATACGATAGCGTGGCAGGAGCCCGCTATCGTTTGCAAGCCCCCGTAGCTCAGTCGGACAGAGCACCGGCCTCCGAAGCCGGTGGCGCGCGTTCGAGTCGCGCCGGGGGTACCACGCAAAAGGGCCACGAGGAGACGCACCTCGTGGCCCTTTTGCGTATCTAGCGACAAAGCCCTTTCCCATGATGCGGCCAGGAAAGGGCTTTCGAGCAGAAAAGTCCTGCCGACCCTAGGGCCTATATCCAACCCTGCTGCTTCAAAAAGTCAGTCATGACGGGCACCTCGAAGTACTGACCCTGATAAGCCTGATAGGCGAAATAGAGGGCTATCAGGAAAGGCGCGAAGGCAAGCGGCGTAAGACACACGCTCAAAACAGCGCCGATGCCGGTCAGGCCAAGGATGAAGCTCAATATGCACAGCAAGCCGGCGAAGACGACCCACGCCACGGCGAAGGCCAGCGACTGGATCGCGTGGTACTTCTGGAAAGGCCGATTCTTGTTTTCCTCCATCAGCAATACGATGATGCCGACGAGGGGCGCGAAGACATACGATAGCGCAGCCCACAGCTTGTCCTGGTCAGTGATCTCGCCACTTGGCGCGGTTCCCATAGTTCCGTCTGTCATCTGCGTTTCACCTCCTTCTTGCCCGACACGAACGATTTTAGTCCAGCGGGCACATGAAATAGAAAACTTTTAAGTAAACCTGCGGAGACCGCCTCCGCTTTTGGCAAATAGCACCTCCAGATAACTGGAGCTTGTTCTATTGTATCACTTTCCAGATGAAATGTCAATATACTTTTGCCCCTGACAGGTGCGACGCACTTGGGAAGTGCGTCGCACCTCGTCCTTGCGATCAATCCACCCGTTCCGGCAAGCGGGCTGGCAGCAACACGGTGAAGCAACTGCCCCGGCCGGGCTCACTCTCCACCTCAATCGTCCCCCCGTGGTTCTCCACGATACCCAGGCTGATCGACAGACCGAGCCCCGTTCCTTTACCTTCCGGCTTGGTGGTGAAAAAGGGTTGAAACAAACGTTGGCGATGTTCTGGCATAATTCCCACCCCTGTATCGCGCACGCGAACCCGGACGAACTTTCCCTGCCTCGTCGTCGCCGGACCATAACTGGTACTGATGGTCAACATCCCTCCATTGGGCATGGACTGGATGGCGTTGACTATCAGGTTAAACAACACCTGCTTGAGCTGACGGGCATCCCCCATCACCCACGGCAAATCCGTGGCGTACCGCATCTCAACCACGACGCCTGCCAGTTCCGCCTGACGCTGAAGGAGGCGCAATACCTCGCGAACCACCCGGTTCAGGTCAACGGGCGCGATTTGGAGCGGTGATTGACGCGCGAAGTCCAGCAAGCCCTGGACGATCTCCTGCGCCCGACAACTTTCCTCCATGATGATAGCCACGTCCTCTTTGTGGGACTGGGGAATGTCCTCGCTCTGGATCAAAAGGTCGGCGAAACCCAGGATGCTGGTCAGCGGATTGCTCAACTCGTGGGCTACCCCTGCCGCCAGCTCGCCAATCCCGGCCAGCCGGGCCGATTGCACTAACTGGGCCTGGAGGTCTTTCTGGGCAGTGATGTCTTTCAGGACGATCACCATCCCCATTAACTCATCCTGAGCACCCCAGAAGGGATAGATGGAGCGCAGGAACGTCCTGTTGCCCAATCGTGGTTCGTGTACCTCGTCCAAACGGAGCTTACCCTCCCACGCCGTGCGTTCCGCCAACGTTTGGGCCTCCAGGTCATGGCAACACCACAGGAGTCGACAGCAGTCCTGTCCTACCAGAGCTTGCGGCGTCGTTTTCAGAAACTCGGCCATCGCCCGGTTGGCCCTAACGACGTGCAGGTCCGGGGATAGGATGAGGATGCCATCCGTGATGGCGTTGAAAGTGGTCTCCCACTCCCGCTTGGCTTGTGCCACCTCTGTGTACAGGCGGGCGTTCTCGATGGCCGCTGCCGCCGACGCGGCCAGCGACTCCGTGAGCTGGCGGTCGTCCGCCCCGAAACGTCCCTCCCGCTTGTTGAGCACCTCCATCACCCCAATGACCCGATCCCGCGCTATGAGAGGGACGGCGAGAATGGAACGGGTGATGAACCCGGAGTCCAGGTCGAAATCGGGGTAGAAACGCATGTCCTGTCCGACGTCGGGCACGATGAGGGGAGCATTTTGCTGAGCCACCCAGCCAGCAATGCCCATACCCTGGGGCAGCCGGCGGCCTTTCAGATTATCGGCGCCTCCACCCAGTGCCGCTTTGAAGATGAGATCGCCGCTGGCCGTATCGAGCAGCAGGATTGAGACCGCCTCTACCCCCAGAACCTCGATGGCCTGGCGCATGATGACCAACAGCAGGTCTTCCAATTCCAGCGTAGAGGCCATGGCCCGTCCCGCTGCGTTCAACAGGGCCAGTTCCTGTATCCTCCGCTGTGTCTCTGCGAACAGATGCGCATTGTGGATCGCCACCGCCGCCTGATTAGCGAAAGCAAACGCCATCTGGACGTCTTCCCCGTCGTATTCATCGGGCTGGCAACTGGCGATGCTCAGCACGCCTATCGCCTCGCCTTTGACGATGAGGGGCGCGCCGATCCACGCCCTGGCAGAGGCCAACTGTGGATGGGGCAGCCAGCGCTCGCTTTGCTGCGCGTCGGCGATAACCACCGGCTCACGGTGTTCTATCACATCGCAGACCAGGAACTCCCCGCCAACCGGGATAGCGAGTCCCTCAAACGACTCCTCAGTGGCAAATCCGTGGGCAGAGGCCACCCGCAGGTAGCCTTCCTCGATGAGCATGACCATCGCACTGTCGTAACGGAGCACGTTAGCGAGTTCGTCCAGCACCAGACGTAGCAGTTCGTCCAGGTTCAGGGTAGTGCTCAGGATACGCGAGACCTCACGCAGGGTGTCGGCCTGCCGTCGTCTGCGTTGCTCCTCCTCGTAAAGCCGTGCGTTCTCAATCGCCATCCCAATCTGGTGCCCGATGGCGACCAATATCTCCCGATCCCGCTGGCTCACCGTCTCATACTGCCGGGAGGCGACGGCGAGCAGGCCCAAAACCCGCTGTCCGGATTTCAAGGGGATGCAGCCCATTGCTTTCAGCCCTTCCTGGCGGAGAGCGGGTGTCATCACCGGGTGATGAGACCGATTATCCAGGAAGACGGGCTGCCCGTTCACCATCGCCCGCTTCCAGAGGCCATCCGTTGCGTGTGTTCCACGAACCGCAGCCACAAACTGGGACGAGACTCCTCGATACTTGTGCAGTACGGATTTGCCGTGATCCTCATCCGCCAGGCATATCCCCCCGACCTCAAAGTCCAGCATCTCCAGCGTCCGCTCCAGTGCCTGTTCCAGCACAGTCTCCAGGTGCAGGCTCTGGCCCACGCTGGCAGCGATGGCATTTAGTGCGGCCAACTCGCGGTTGCGGCGGGCGAGAGCTCGCTCTGCCTCGCGGGAACGCAGGACGGCGCGAACACGCGCCAGCAATATCTGTGGCATCACCGGCTTGAGCAGGTAATCATCTCCGCCCAGGTCAAGCCCTCGCGCTACGTCCTCTGTGCCGACGTAAGCTCCGCTGAGAAAAACGATGGGTATGCTGCGCGTGGATTCCTCTTCACGCAGACGGCGGCATACCTGGTGACCATCCATGCCGGGCAGGTTCACGTCCAACAGGATCAGGTCCGCCGTCTCTGTACGCAGCATCTCCAGGGCCTCCTCACCACTGAAGGCCGCCAGCACTTCGTATCCATCCCTGTCCAGCACGTCCTGCACGTACTGATTAGTATCTATGCTGTCCTCAACCACCAGAATCCTGGCGCGTTCGTTGCCCAAAGGGCCAGTCTCCTTACCAAATCAAGAGCCTATCCGAAAAATCTCTCCCCCCATTTTCCTGGAGGAAACGGGGTTCTCACATACCTGGCGGATAATTTGACAGAAGCATCTCCCCTGTGGTATCATGCGTTGTGTTTCGTGGGCATAACTTGGCGTTATTGTAACACAGAATAAGGGATACTTCAAGTGTAACTGCTCAGGCTACTTCTGTTAGCGATTGAAATCGCCTCTAGAGGGCTTGCAGCCGAGCGTCCACCTGCGTGGGCGCGCCTGTCCACGCAGGTGGACAGCCAGCTTTAGCTCCTCAGGCGCGG
>JAGGZG010000401.1 GCA_021162125.1 Anaerolineae bacterium | reverse complement strand
GGCATACGTGCGCCGGAAAGTGCCCGCCGAAGCCGTGCTGGAAACAGTCTATGCCTAGAAACCCGTTTTCTTTGAGAAAACGGGTTTCAGAATTCGCTGCCGACGCCGCCTGTCTCAGCCACCCTCCCGTCCTCGACCAGGCGGCGCGGTTATTATCCGAAAGCGAGGCTGCAAAATGTTGGTCAACGACTTCCTGGAGAACAGTGCTCGCCGGTATCCCGACAAAATCGCGCTGATCTGTGAAGATCGGCGCTGGAGCTACGCTGAGATCGAGAGCATGGCCAACCGCCTGGCCCACGCCCTCCTCGATCACGGTGTCCAGCGCGGGGACCGGGTGGCAATCTATCTGCCTAATTCGCTGGAGACGGTGGTGGGCATCTTTGCCACGCTCAAGGCGGGTGGCATCTTTACAGTGGTCAACGCCACCACCAAGCTCGACAAGCTGACCTACATCCTGAACAACTGCCGGGCAACTGCCCTGATCACCGGCGGACGCGGCAGCAAGCTGGCCAACAAGGTTCGTGCCGCCGTTCCCTCGTTGAAGTTCGCCGTGCTGTGCGACGCGGAAGTGCCCGATGGCGACGGCCTACTCTCCTTCGACGCCATCCAACGCGATTACACGGACGAACGACCGCCTCGCGTCAACATTGACATCGACCTGGCCTGTCTGATCTACACCTCGGGCAGCACCGGCGAGCCGAAAGGTGTCATGTCCACCCACGCCAACATGGTCGCCGCCGCGTCCTCGATCATCGAGTACCTGCACAACGTCCCCGAGGACATCGTGATCAATGTGTTACCCCTCTCCTTCGATTATGGGCTGTACCAACTGCTCATGGTCTTCAAGTTCGGCGGAACGTTGGTGCTGGAAAAGTCATTCGCGTATCCGGCGGCGGTGCTCAAGCGCATGGGACGGGAGCGGGTGACCGGTTTTCCCGGTGTGCCCACGATATTCGCCATCCTTTTGCAGATGGACCTGAGCAAGTTCGACCTTTCATCCCTGCGCTACATCACCAACACCGCCGCTGCCCTGCCCGTCAGCCACATCCTGCAACTACGCGAGAAATTTCCCCACGCTACTCTCTACTCGATGTACGGTCTCACCGAATGCAAGCGCGTCTCCTATCTCCCGCCGGAGGAACTCGATCACCGCCCTGGCTCGGTGGGTATCGCCATCCCCAACACCGAGGTGTGGATCGTGGACGAGGAGGGCAATCGCGTGGGACCGGGCGTGGTCGGAGAACTGGTGATACGCGGCTCACACGTGATGCAGGGCTACTGGGAAAAACCCGAGGAGACAGCCAAAGTCTATCGCCCTGGTCGCTACCCTGCCGAGCGCATCCTGTACAGCGGCGACCTGTTCAAAATGGACGAGGATGGCTTCCTGTACTTCGTAGGCCGCAAGGATGACATCATCAAAAGCAGGGGGGAGAAAGTCGCTCCCAAAGAGGTGGAGAACGTGCTGTACGCGCTGGACGGAGTGGTCGAGGCGGCGGTGGTCGGCGTGCCCGATCCCATTCTGGGCCAGGCCATCAAAGCTTTCGTCGTCCCGGCCGAGGGGAGGACGCTAACTGAGCGCGACGTGTTGCGCCACTGCGCCGCCCACCTGGAGGACTACATGATGCCTAAATATGTAGAATTCCGGGACAGCCTGCCGAAAACCAGTTCGGGGAAGATTAAGAAGACGGGTTTGCGGTAGAATAGGGTAGACCATGTGTGGAATTGTCGGCACGTTGAATCTGACCAAAGACCACCCCATCGAGGTGCCAACCCTCAAACGCATGCTGGCCACCATCCGCCACCGGGGACCAGACGAGTTCGGCATCTACACCGACGCCCACGTGGGGCTAGGGAACGCGCGGCTGAGCATCATTGACCTCTCCACCGGCTCGCAACCCATAGCCAACGAGGATGAGACGCTGTGGATCGTCTTCAACGGCGAGATTTTCAACTACGTCGAGCTCAGGCCAGAGCTGGAGGCGCGGGGACATCGCTTCCGCACCACGTCGGATACCGAGGTTATCGTTCACCTCTACGAGGACTTTGGCCCCGACTGTCTCCGGCATCTCAACGGACAGTTCGCCATCGCCATCTGGGATAAACGCCGGCGTGAACTGTTCCTGGCCCGCGACCGGTTGGGCATCCGCCCGCTGTATTACACTGTGACTGACGGATCGTTGATTTTCGGGTCGGAGATCAAGGCCCTGCTGGCGACGGGCCGCGTGCGGGCTGAGATTGACCCCACGTCGCTGGACCAGGTTTTCACCTTCTGGAGCACGCTCACCCCGCGCACCATTTTCCGCGAGATTTTCGAGGTGCCGCCAGGACACTACGCGCTGGCTCACGATGGGCAACTCACCGTGCGCCGCTACTGGGGCCTGAGCTTCCCCACGGCTGGCGAGGAGGATTCCCGTCCGGAAGGCGAGATCGCCGCCGAACTGCGCGAGTTACTGGTAGACGCGGCCCGTATTCGTCTGCGCGCCGACGTACCGGTCGGGGCCTATCTCAGTGGTGGGCTGGATTCGTCCACCATCACCGCTCTGATCCGCAATTACACCAGCAACTATTTGCAGACCTTCTCCATCGCTTTCAGCGATCCCAACTTCGACGAACGGAAGTATCAGGAGCGGATGGCGGACTTCCTGCACACCGACCACCGCCGCGTGGAATGCACCCACGCCGACGTGGGGCACGTTTTCCCGGACGTCATCTGGCACACCGAGACGCCCATCCTGCGTACCTCGCCCGCGCCGATGTTCCTGCTCTCCCAACTCGTGCGCGAGAACGACATCAAAGTAGTGCTCACCGGCGAAGGCGCTGACGAATTCTTGGGCGGTTACAACATCTTCAAAGAGGCCAAAGTGCGCCGCTTCTGGGCCCGGCAACCGGAGTCGAAGCTGCGACCCGCGCTCCTGCGCCGGCTTTACCCCTACGTACCGCAATTGAGCGCGGGGGGTGGATCGTACCTGGAGGCTTTCTTCCGGCGAGGCCTGACCGATATAACAGACCCCGCCTACTCACACCAGATACGCTGGCGGAACACCGCTCGCCTCAAGCGCCTCTTCTCCGCCGAACAGCGGGCCGCCGTCACCGCCCCCGACCCCGTGGCCGAATTCACCGCCACCCTCGACGGCGACTTCGCGCGCTGGAGCAGGCTGGCCCAGGCACAGTACATCGAAATCTCGATCTTCATGTCGGAGTACCTGCTCTCGTCGCAGGGCGACCGTATGCTGGCCGCCCACTCTGTCGAAGGGCGCTTCCCGTTTCTGGATCATCGCCTGGTCGAGTTTTGCAGCCGAATCCCGCCGTATCTCAAGCTTCGTGGCTTGAACGAGAAATATATCCTAAAAAAGAGTGTGTCCGATCTGCTGCCCGCCGACGTGTGCCAGCGGGCCAAGCGGCCTTACCGGGCACCCATCCATCACAGCTTCTTCCCCCCAAAGGGGGTATTGCCCTACGTGGATGAACTGCTTTCCCCGGCGGCGGTGGCCGCCGCTGGCTACTTCGACCCCCAGGCCGTCGCTCGTCTGGTGAAGAAGTGTCGCCGGGGCAGACTGGTCAGCGAGAGCGACGACATGGCCCTGGCCGGCGTGCTCTCCACGCAACTGGTACATCGCCTGTTCGTGGAGGAGTTCTCCGTGCCCACGGGTGACGATCTCCACCCACTGAAATTGTGCACGGGCTAAATCCCGCTCTCTTGCTAGAAGCCATCACTCACACTTGGGACCCATGCCCGTCGAAAGGATAAACACCATTGGAAATGAGACGTAAACTGAAACGTTGTACCCGCTGTGTTCTGCCAGAGACTTTCCCCGGCATCACTTTTGATGCCGACGGCGTGTGCAACTACTGCCGGCGCTACCGGGGCGATGCACATCTGGAGAAGCAGAAAGCACGCCTGCGGCGCAAATTCGATGACATCCTGGCCCAGGTCCGTGGCCGGGGCGAGTACGACTGTCTGATGAGCTGGAGCGGGGGCAAGGACTCCACCTACACCCTGGCCGTGCTCAAGGAGCGCTTCGGGCTGCGCGTGTTGGCCTTCACCTTCGACAACGGCTTCGTCTCCCCGCGCACTTTCGAGAACATGCGCGTCGTGTCCGATAACCTGGGAGTGGACCACATCATCGTCAAACCGAGCTTTGACCTGATGCGCCAGGTCTTCGTCGGTTCGGCACAGCGACGCGACCTCTACGCCCAGAAAGCGTTGGAACGGGCCAGTAATGTCTGTACTTCGTGCATGGGATTCGCCAAGGGCATCGCGTTGCGCCTGGCCCTGGAGCGAGACATCCCTCTCATGGCTTACGGCTGGTCGCCGGGACAGGCCCCGCTATCGTCGGCTATTTTTCGGGGCAATCCGCAGATGATCCGCGCCATGCTCCAGGCGACAATGGAACCGCTGCGCAGTCTGGCGGGTGAGGCCGTCGCCCCCTACTTCCCCACCGAGGCACAACTGGCCGATGCGAGCCGCTTCCCATACAACGTCTCGCCGTTGGCCTTCCTCGACTACGACGAGGAGGCCGAGGTGGAACACATCCGCAAGCTGGGCTGGCAGCGTCCGGACGACACCGATCCCAACTCCACTAATTGCCTGCTCAACGCCTTCGCCATCCAGTCGCACATCGAGCAGATGGGTTTTCACCCCTACGCCTT
>JAGGZG010000307.1 GCA_021162125.1 Anaerolineae bacterium | reverse complement strand
GGGTGAAGGGGGCTTGGGCAGAGACCTTCGCCAACCTCCGGTTAGCCAGAGCACCCCGAACAAGTTCGGGACTCCACTTATGCAACACTCTGCAGAAACGAGATTCCTCGTCGCTGCGCTCCTCAGAATGACACCCTCTGAACCGTCGGGCTCGCCGAGAGTGAGCTTGCTTTCTCAGCAACATAATTGAGGGAGACTACCCGCAAAAGGACGGCTGCAAATCACATGAAACTGGATGTGTACCGAGACGCAACCGGCTTCGAGGCGCTGGCCGGGGAATGGAATACCCTGTTGCACCATAGCGACACAGATACCATCTTCCTGACCCACGAATGGCAACGTACCTGGTGGCGTTTTTTCTCCCCTGGCCGGGAGTTGATCCTCCTGGCCTTACGCGAGCAGGGAAGACTGGTTGGCATCGCACCCCTCTACCGTCAAAAGTTGGAGGATGGGCGAACGGTGATACAACTGGTCGGCGGCACGGACATCAGCGATTACCTGAACGTTATCGCCATGCCGGATTACAGAGACCAGGTCTATCAGGCCACCTTTGAGTTTCTGACCAGCGAGCTGGCGGACTGGGACGAGATAGACTTGCACTGCATTCCGGCAGCGTCGCCCTACCGGCCCTTCCACGAGGCGGCGCTGAAGCGAAAACTGACCATCCAGCGCTGGGTGGAAGACGTCTGCCCCGTCATCCCCCTACCCGCCACCTGGGACGACTACCTCTCCATGTTGGACAAGAAGCAGCGCCACGAGCTGCGCCGCAAGATGCGCCGCGCCGAGAGAGAGGCAGTGGTAAGCTGGTACATGACCTCTGATCTGGAACTTCTTCAAGAAGACGTGGAAGCCTTCTTCGATCTACACCGTCGGAGCACCCCAGGCAAAGAGGACTTTATGAGCGGGCCAGACATGCAAAAGTTCTTCCACGAAGTAGCCCGTTTTTCGCTGGCCCAGGGCTGGTTGGAACTCTCTTTCCTGCTCGTTAATGGCGAAAAGGCAGCGACCTTGTTCTGCTTTGGATACAACAACCGGACGCTGGCCTATAACTCCGGCTACGACCCACAGCGATTCGCCCATCTGAGCCCTGGCATTGTGCTGCTGGGCTATCACGTTCAAGATAGCATCGCCAAAGGACGCACGGCTTTCGATTTTTTGCGGGGGGATGAGGCCTACAAATATCGCTTGGGGGGCCAGGATTCAGAGGTGCTTCAGATAACAGTGCGCCACGGCCCCTGATCGGCACCGAGAGTAGTCTCCCCCTTGTGTGTTGGTGCCCCTCGTCCGCCCCGCCGGGCGCTAAACCGCCCGGCTACGAGGTGGGAAGCCCCCTTCGGGGGCTCCAGAGGCCCGGAGGGCCTTAATGTTACTTTGTGCCTTTGTGTCTTAGTGGTTGATACCCTCATCTTGACATCCAAGTTATGGGTAATCTCTAACAAACGCGCCTTGACGCCGCCGCGCTTTTGGCGTACAATGGTACTTATGGTAGAATCTACTGTCCAGGCCCTGCGCCGCATTTCCCTGTTTGCCGATCTTTCCGACGATGCGCTAATTCGCATCGCCAGGGTGGCCCGTTCGCAAACCTACGTCCCGGGTGAAGTGATTACCATCCGAGGTGAGCCCTGCCGCGCGGCCTACTTCATCGCCGAGGGACAGGTGCGCGTCTACCGCCTGTCCCCCGGTGGCCGTGAGCAGGTGCTGGTGCAGCTGGGGCCGGGCCAGGCCTTCAACATGGTACCTCTCTTCAAGCCCCACGGTGCCAACCATGCTACTGTCGAGGCCCTCACCCCTGTCACCCTCTACGCCATCACCTGTAAAGATCTTCACCGCCTGGTGGGCGAGTGCCCCGAACTGGCGCTGGCCCTCCTACGTGATTTCGCCAGCCGATTAGATCACCTGACCAACCTGGTGGAGGATCTCTCACTGCGCACGGTGCGGGGGCGGCTGGCGCGGTTTCTACTGGAACACGGAGAAACTAATGCTATCACCCGGCGCTGGACACAGGAGGAGATCGCTGCCCACCTGGGCACGGTGCGGGACATGGTTGGCCGCACGCTACGCGCTTTTGCCGACGCGGGATTGGTGCGGATGGACCGCCAGCGCATCGTGCTGCTCGACCGCGAGGGGCTGGAGGCCGAGGCGCAACGCTGAGGATGTGACTTTTGTCGTAGACAGGCGACCGCCTTTCTGCTACACTGATGGCAGAAAGGCGGTCGTTCTGCTTATGGAAGGCTGGGCATTACCTGAGATCAATCTGCAACAGTGCAACCAGTGTGGCGCTTGCGTCGAACAGTGTCCCACGGGCGCAGTGGAGATGGGGCCGGAAGGGCCATTCATCGCCCGCCCATCCGACTGCACCTACTGCGCACTGTGCGAGACCTTATGTCCCCAGGGGGCGATTACCTGCCCCTACGAAATTGTCTGGGGGACAGATGGTCCGTGAAATGCAAAACGTAAGGCGGAGGTGGTAATGATAGAGATTCACCTGTACGGCAGTTTGCGTCGCTACGCGCCCAACCCCCGGCCCAACCGGGATAGCGTGGTGCGGCTGGAACCTCGGCCGGGGGAGACAGTGGGGACAATGTTAGAGCGGCTGAACATCCCTCCCACAGAGATCAGTCACATCTTCCTGAACGGAGCGCTGTTGTCTACCCGCAACTCGATGGCCCCTTGGCTGGGCTACCAGCAAGCCCGAGGGGAAGTGTCCAGGCGGGATCTGGGGTTAGACACACCCGTGCGGCCCGGTGACCGGGTGGGGCTGTTCGCCCGCAACATGGCGCTGCTGGTGGTGTGAGCAATGGGACATGTACCGCTCTATGATCTCTTTAGCGCCGACTACGACCGGTTTGTCAACTGGCAGGAGCGGCTGGCGTATGAACTGCCGTTCATCGAGCAGCAGTTGGCCGCCTGCGGCGCGCGGCGACTATTGGACGCGGCCTGCGGCACCGGGATACACGCGATTGCCCTGGCGCAACGTGGTTATGACGTGACTGGTGCGGACCTGAGCGCGGGCATGGTCGAGCAGGCGAGGAGAAATAGTACCGCTGTGGGTTGTGACGTGCACTTCGTCGTCGCCGGCTTTGGCGAGCTGGCGGCGAAGAAAGGAAATGACTTCGATGTATTGCTCTGCCTGGGCAACAGCCTGCCGCACGTGCTGACCACCGAGGCGCTGCACACGACACTGACCGACTTTGCGGCCGCTTTGCGACCCGGCGGGCTGCTGCTCGTCCAGAACCGCAACTTCGACGCAGTCATGCACGACCGTGCCCGCTGGATGGGGCCACAGTCTCATCGCGAGGGTGACCGTGAATGGCTCTTCATCCGCTTCTACGACTTCAACCCGGACGGCTCCTTGACCTTCAATGTCATCACGCTACGGCGCGATGGCGAAGGCGAATGGACACAGCAGGCCGAAGCGACGGCGTTGCGCCCGCTGCTGCACGCTGAACTATGCGAAGCAATTGCGGCAGCCGGGTTCGGTGACGTTGCCTGTTACGGTGACATGACCGGCGCGCCCTTCGATCCGAAGACCAGCGGGAATCTGATCATAACAGCGAGGAAGACGTGACCCCTCAAGAGACTTTAGTCACAGACTGAAGTCTCTTTTTGTGCTATCATGATACTGATTGCTGGGGGCTCGATGCTGGCAGCTGGTTACTGGATACTCAACGCTTGTAACTTGCACAGACTGACCAGCAACGGGCACAATCATCACACAGAGAAATAGCGAATGCAGGAGGACACTACACATGAGTGAATACATCAACAACCAAACAGAACGCCGAGAAATTCTGAAGAGGCTGATCCGCGAATTGCACGAGGGCAAAACCGTAGAGGACGTTAAGGAAGAATTCGCTGCGTTGCTGCGAGACGTGGGCGCTACCGAAGTAGCTGAGATAGAGCAAGCCCTGATCGCCGAGGGGATGCCGGAAATGGAAATCAAACGGCTGTGCGACGTACACGTGGCAGTCTTTCGCGAGTCCCTGGGAAAACAGGTTAAACCGGAGTCCACTCCCGGCCATCCTATCCACACCTTCCGCGCCGAGAACACCGCCGCCGCCCGCGTGCTGGATGCACTCAAGGAAGCGTTGGACGAGCTCAAGGCCACGCCAGGCGAGGCACAACTGCGACAGGCGCGAGAGCGGCTGCGGGAACTGCGGGAATACGAGAAGCATTATCTACGCAAAGAGAACATCCTGTTCCCCTTTCTGGAGCGACACGGCTTCAGCGGGCCATCCTCAGTGATGTGGGCCATTCACGACGACGTGCGCGCCGGGTGGAAAGCCCTCGAAGAACTGCTGACCGCCGGTCCCGGCGATGACCCGGCCGCATTCAACGCCCGCATTGACGAGATCTTCGAACCGCTCGACACGGCCATCCGCGAGATGTTCTACAAGGAAGAAAACATCCTGTTCCCCACCGCCCTGGAGAAGCTGAGCGAGGAGGAATGGGCGGCAATCCGTGCCCAGGAGCCGGAAGTGGGTTATTGCTACGTGGAGCCCGGCGATCAATGGCTACCTGCGACTGCTGTCCAGGCCGCCGCGCCGTCGCCCACACCGGTCGAGACGCAGGTCAAGGACGAAGGACTGATTCACCTGGACACCGGGGTGATGACGGTGCAGGAGATCAACCGGCTACTGACTCACCTGCCGGTAGACATCACCTACGTAGACAAAGACGATACCGTCAAGTACTTCTCGCAGAGCAAGGACCGGCTCTTCGGCCGTTCGCCGGCCATTATCGGGCGCAAGGTGCAGAAGTGCCACCCACCGGCCAGCGTGCACGTGGTGCAGAAAATCCTGGATGACCTCCGTGCGGGCCGCCGCGACGTGGCCGAGTTCTGGATTCAGATGCAGGGCAAGTTCATCCACATCCGCTACTTTGCTCTCCGCGACGAAAAGGGCGAGTATCAGGGGGTGCTGGAGGTGTCGCAGGATGTGACCCACATCCGCGCGTTGGAAGGCGAGCGGCGCTTGCTGGACGATGTTGAGTGAGGTGCCCGGCACTTTCAACAGCACTTTGGTGAGTAGAGATTCTGGTTCCCGGCGCATATCTGAGCGATAATGTATTCAGTGACAAGTGCTGGGCACCTTTCGACTGTGAGTGAGGGATATGCACATCTTGGCAATTATCTCAGGCGAGTATGGACAGCGGCACGTGGACAACATCCGCGCCCACGGCCCTGCAGATTGGACGGTCGAGGTCTGGCGAGCGCCGGCTGTGCTACCGCCGGTGATAGACTACCCCGAGGATCACCTGCCCGCCGCGCTCCCGCCGGCCGACTTGATCCTATCCTTCGGCGAGCACCCCGGCGTGGCGGAACTGCTCCCCGACATCGTACGCATGACCGGCGCCCGGGCCGTGATCGCCGCCGTGGATAGCGAGGTCTGGCTGCCGCGTGGACTGGCCCGCCAGTTGCGCGGCTGGCTGCAGGACATGGGTATCGTGTGCGTCACGCCCAAACCCTTGTGCGCGCTGACCGAGATGGACTACAGCATCGGTCGTCGCCAGCGGATCGAGTACGAGGATCCGCTCATCGCCGAGTTTGCCCGCCATTTCGGCCAGCCGAACTTGCGCATCGCCGTGGACCCTAAGTCACGATGCATCACCTCCGCAGAAGTCTTACGCGACTCCGTCTGCGGTTGCGCGCGCTACGTGGCCCCGAGGCTGGTAGGCGTCTCGGCGGACGACGCCGAGCAGGAAGCGGGATTGTTGCACCATCACTACCCCTGCCTGGCCAGCATGGGAATAGACACCGACTACGGCGACACGCTGATGCACATCTCCGGCAATCTCCTGAAAAACAACGTCGGCGTCCAGGTCAAGCCCTTTAAGCGCATTCAATACATCATACCTGGCACGAAGAGTGAATAACGGAGCACGCAACACGCACCACGTCAGAGGGAGTAAAAGCTCATGCCAGAATTTCTATCGGGAAGTAGCCTGACTCTGCTGGGCACATTGGCCACTATCGGCACGGGATTAGCTACCGGAGTGGGGGCATTGCCCATCTTTTTTGTCCGCGAAATCTCCGATCGTCTGCTCGACGCCATGTTGGGCTTCGCCGCCGGGGTGATGCTGGCCGCGACGGCTTTCAGTCTGATCATCCCGGCCATCGAACTGGGCGGTGTGTGGATCACCGCAACGGGCATCCTGATTGGGGCCGCATTTTTGGCCCTGCTGGACAGGGTCGTCCCCCACGATCACCTGGTCATGGGTCATGAAGGCCCGGCGTCCCGCCTGCGACATGTCTGGCTGCTGATCATCGCCATCACCTTGCATAATTTCCCGGAGGGCCTGGCCGTCGGGGTCAGCTATGGCGGCGGTGATATTCCCATGGCTACTTCACTGGCCATCGCCATCGGGTTACAGAACATGCCCGAGGGTCTGGCAGTGGCCTTACCCTTGCTACGCGAAAAGTACAGCAAAGGGAAAGCCCTGGGGTACGCGCTACTGTCCGGCATGGCTGAACCCATCGCCGGGATATTTGGTGTGCTGGCTGTGCAAATCGCCCGCCCACTGCTGCCCCTGGGATTGGCCTTCGCCGCCGGGGCGATGCTCTACGTGGTCAGCGATGAGGTCATCCCCGAGACCCACCGCAAGGGCTTTGAGCGCGAGGGCACCTGGGGGGTGATAATCGGTTTCGTGGTGATGATGTTATTGGACAACCTGTTTGGGTAAGAAAAAGTGTAGATGATGCCTAATCACTTAGCAGTTGGTACTTGGCCGCCCGTGAACTGGCCGAGACCATGATCGAGCACTTCGGCGCCCCCGACGGTGGCTTTTTCGACACCAGCGACGACCACGAGACGCTGAT
>JAGGZG010000250.1 GCA_021162125.1 Anaerolineae bacterium | reverse complement strand
GTTAGTGCCATTGAGCTAAAGCTGGCTGTCCACCTGCGTGGACAGGCGCGTCCACGCAGGTGGACGCTCGGCTGCAAGCCCTCTAGAGGCGATTTCAATCGCTACAGAAGTAGCCTGAGCAGTTACCAGAACACACCCGTTCACGCTGTGGCCCTGATGCAACGGGAATGAGGAAGGAAACAGGAAAGTGGCTTTCGCCGCCGGGTCGGAGAGCGTGCGAGGAGGACAAGGATTGGGGGAGACCGCCTGCTCAATACGCCGTCTCGCGGCCAATGGTCATCAGCGCCAGAGATACACTGCGCCCGGCCTGATCCAGCTTGTACGGGTCCACGGTCTCCACCGTGTCCGTCGCCAGGCGGGAGGTGGCCTCGTAGCCGTCCCAGGTGACTACGATGTACGGCGCTTCCTCACCGCCGCCCATGTGCACTGCTGAACTCTCAAAGATCACACCCAGGTTAATACCTTCGTCGCGGCGGCGGACGGCCACCCCCTGCCGGCGTGCCGCGTTCGTAAATAGCTCACCCAAACGCAGGCTGCCCGCGGTGGACAACGATAGCCCGTCACCGGTACCCGCCCCCAGACCGCGCAGGTAGACCACGGCCTCGATCTCCAACGAGCTGGCGAAGCCGTATTTGGCTTTCAGAAAGGTCGTCGGGTCTATCTGGCGTGATGGGACCTGGCCGCTGACGAATCCCTCACCCGCGTAAGCCACGAAAACGAATGTCTTTTTGGGCTGATACCCCACCTCGTTCCAGGCGCGGATGAGTTCCAGCATCATCGCCACCCCGCTGGCGTTATCGTTCGCGCCGGGGTAGAGCGTGCCCTGTACGTCGCGGCCCAGGCCGTCGTACTGAGCCACGACCAGGATGACCCTCTGATCCAGTTGGGCCTCGCCGGGAGTACCGGCCACACCCGGCAAGTGACCGATCACGTTGCGCGCCTCTACTTTTTTATGTTCCACACCGACCAGCCGGGCATGAGCCCGCACCCCGGTGCGCACTCCAAACCACTCTTGCCGGCCTAGCTTATCCTCCTCGGCCCGCAGGTCGGCCACAGTGACACCCCTAGAAGCCAGCAGGCGATTGGCCACCTCCTTGCTGATGTAAAATACCGGCACAGCCTCGGCTTCGCGGGCTTGGTGGCCGTAGTACACGTCGGGCAGGTGCGCAGAGAGCGTCACCCCGCGCTCGAGGTCTGCCGGATCATCTGTGACCACCAGCACGGCCTGCTTCTCGATCCGCTGCACGAGCCATTCGGCACGAGGGGAGAAAACCATCACCACTGCCCCAGGCACCTCAATCTGACCCAGACCCATGGCCCTCCCATAACGGTCCGGGGGAAAATCGCCCAGGCCCAGGGCCACTACCTCGCCGAGGCCCTCGCCTGTAGATTTGGCCAGCGATGGAAACAAGTTGAAATCCTGCTTGAAGCTCAGTGACTCCTCGCTGCCGTCCTCGCCAACCACGGCCAGGTAGGGTACTTCGGCGGGCTCCAGCCAATCGCGCTTCACTGTCTGGAAATAGCTAAATCCCTCGCCGGCGGGTTGCAGGCCGGCAGCCTTGAACTGTCCGGCAATGTACTCGGCTGCAGCATCAGCCCCCGGCTGGCCGATGCGCCGCCCGTTCATTTGCTCGCTGGCCAGGGCGTACACATCCAGCAGGGCATGCCCCCCGTCGAAGTGACCGGCTTCTTTGCGATAAGCCATTAGCGGGCCGGTGCCGGTCTGCACCCAACCCACGGCCAGAATGAGCAACACGGCAGCGGCCACGGTGTAGCGGTTCACCAAGCGGGTGAAACCCACTCCCAATCGCTCGATCATCCGTCGCAGCCCCTCGCCGAACAGGTTCAGGCCCAGAATAGTGACGAAGAAGGCCAGCGATGGGTACAAGGCCGTCCAGGGGTAACTGCGCGCATAAAGCCGCACGTTGGAGAGCAACGCGCCCCACTCCGGCACGTCGGAGTAGTGATAGGGCGCTGAGGCCACATCCAGCTCAGCGAAGGCCCCACCACCGATGAAGATGCCCACGAAACCCAGCTCGCCCAGGAGCATCATCACCGCGCCCATCTCCAGCGCGCCGAGGACGATGAGCGAGGAGACCAGGTTGGGCAACACGTGGCTGAAGATGATCTGCCCTTCGCGCAGGCCGACGGCCACCGCGCTCTCGATGTACGGCTGGGCGCTGATGGTTTTCACCTCTCCACGGACGAATTGCATCACCTCGCCCCAGCCAACGAAGCACAAAGCGACGACGAATACGCTGATTCCCTGGCGGATGCCCAGGGCCAGGATGAGGATCATGGCAAAAAGCAGCGCCGGGAAGGCAGCGATGACCCCGGCCAGGCCCATCACCAGCCGGTCCAGCCAGCTCCCACTGAAGCGCCCGGCCAGCGCGCCCAATACCGTGCCGATGGCCATCCGCGCCAGGACGACGAAAAAGGCCATGGAGAGCGTGCGCCGCGCACCGTACAGGATCAGGCTGAGAATGCCCCGGCCCAGCACGTCCGTACCCAGCGGGTACTCCGCTGATGGAGCGAAAGGTGGTGTCACCCACTCCCCATTCACCTGGGTCAGACCGGTGGTCACGTAGGGGTTGTTGGGGGATAGCGATGGTCCCCAGCCGACGACGAGCAACAGTCCGAACACTACTACCAACCCGAAAAGGAGCGCGGGATTTCCCATGGTGGCGCGTACCCAGGCCCGCTGCCGCTCGTGGCGGTAGTCGGCGGGGGTGACTTCGAAGTAGGAGTTCTCGGCAGCGCGGCGGCGCAAGGCCTGGCGGAAGGGGTCGGGCTCAGGGCGGCGACGGGCCAGCCAGCGCACCAGCCGGTTGTCGGTCAGCCAGGTGAACAGGTCTCGCACCACGCCGGCTGCACTGCTCAGCAGGCCCACCCCCTGTTCACGGATGGACGGCTGCCCCTGGCGCAGACGGGGGTCAATCATCCGGTAGGACCCGTCCAGCAACCAGTTGACCAGGATGAACAGCAGCCCCAGGCACAGTGACAGAGCCACGGTCAGGTAGTCGTCCTTCTGGGAGATGGCCCGCAGCAGGTTGAAACCCACGCCCGGCCAACTGAAGAACAGTTCCACCACCGGCAGGCTGGAGAGGGAGAAGCGCAAGGAGGTGCCCAGGGTGGTCAGGATGGGTATGGCCGCGTTGCGGAAGATGTGGCGAAACAGAACGCGATTTTCGGACGCGCCCTTGCCCCGCGCGGTGCGAACGTAATCCTGCCCCCAGGCATCGCTCAGGACGTTGAACGTCACCCGCGCCACCTGTGCGATGGGCCGCGCGGCCAGCACCAGGGCGGGGAGCACCAGATGGAGGTCCCACCCGAAACCGCCCATCGGCAGCAGGGAGCGCCCCGTATGCCGGGTATACCACAGGGCGGCGAGTTGCAACAGCAGGGCGACGAGGAAGCTGGGCAGGGCCACGCCCAGGGTAGCGAACAGGTTGGTGCCCAGCGCCAGCGGTGAGTGCCGCCAGCGCGCGGCCACCGTACCCAATCCCACACCTAGAACTGCGGCCAAACCCAGGGAGATGGACAACAAGCCCAGGCTCTTGATCAGCATGGGCCACAAAACCGCGCTCACCGCCTCCTGGCGCATCCCCCTGCTGAGAGAAAAGGTTTGGCCTAGATCGCCGTGAGCCAGTTGGCCCAGGTATTCAACGGTGCGCATTGCCCCCCGTCCCAACGCGGAACCAAAAGGAGTGCCCCGCGCCATGTCCAGCCCGAAAAAGCACAGGTAAATAATCGCCAGCAGGATGAGCAGCGCGAACCCCAGGCGTTGGCCCAGGTACAGGGCCGCGTCCAGGGCGGTGGCCAAACGTGCGCGGAGCGGCACGGGTGGGGATTTTCGGCGAAGTCGAGGTGACGCGGGAGGACGGATCGCAGGCTGGGCAGAAGCGGATGGCAGCGGCGACCCTTCGTCCACGGATAGGGCTCGCAGGGCAGGACTGTTTGGCAGGCAGCGGCGGATACGGCGCAGCGCGGAGAGGGCCACCTCGTCGTGGGGATCAAGGGTCAGGGCGCGGCTGGCGTAAACCAGCGCCTCCTGGGGATCAGCGCACAGTTCAGCACGCCAGGCCCAGGCGCGGACGTTGGTCGGGTCCAGTTCGGTGGCCGCCCAGAAAAACGCATAGGCATCCTCGCGGCGGCCCGACTGAGCGGCGGCGACGCCTTTTTCCAACAAAATGGCCGCCCGTTGGTGAGGGGAAAGCATCTGCGAGGAAGGTGGCTGATTGGGGTTTTGATTTGCCATACGGATGTCACCCATTTCTCGTTGGACGGAGTATATCACCGATGGGGGACTTTCGCAAACGAGGTAGTCTTCCCCTTGTGTGTTGGTGCCCCTCGTCCGCCCCGCCGGGCGCTAAACCGCCCGGCTACGAGGTGGGAAGCCCCCTTCGGGGGCTCCAGAGGCCCGGAGGGCCTTGCATCTCATAGCCCGGACGTTCCACGTCCGGGCGGGTCTGATCGACCAACACGTTACCGGGAGACTACCGCAAACGATGGTTTAAGACTGCCCGAAAATTCCGCACCCTTAGACCTCCGAGAGCTACCCCCCGCATTTCTCAGACACGCTCTGAGGGACTGTGCAGTAGCTGGCTAAGGAGTTTAGCTCCGCAGCCGGCCCCGGCAGGAGAACTCGCGCTTGCCGGTGAAGCGGTAGCCCAGGGTCTCAGCGATGTGTATAGAAGGCAGGTTGTCCTCGGCGACGACGTACAGCGGGGTCAGTCCGGCAGCCAGAACCACAGCAGTGCAGGCCGAGACGACGGCCTTGCCCCATCCCCGCCCCCGCTGCGCCTGGACGGTGCTCACCCCAATCTCGGCGAAGCGGTCGGACTGCCAGGTGACCGCCGCGACCGCACTGACCTCGCCACCGGAGCGAATCTCGAAACGCGGGCGACCCTCGGCGGTAGAGCTCTGTTGCACGAGCACGTTGATCACCGGCCGAAAATCCGCCTGGTTCACCGTGTAAATGCGGTTGACGATTTCGTCGTGGGTGACCAGGCACTGGCGCAGGACTGTCGCCATATCCTCGCGGACGATGAAAAGGTACTCGCGGTGGGCATCCAGGTGCTCCCGCATCAGCACGGGGAGCACATCGTCCGAGACGGCACGCATCACCACCAGCGGGGTAAAGAGGTCCTGTCCCGTCTGGCAGATGGCCAGGAAACCCTCGATTGTGCCCCTTTGACTGAAAGTGCGCAGGGTCGTCCGCGGGTGCTGGAAGGCGTAATAGTTGGTCAGTGCATCCTCCGGCGCGGTGGGGGATATGAGTCGCTCCAGAATCATTCGTCCGCCCCCAGCTCGTAGACCCAGAAAATGGCCACTTCGCCTTTCGCCAGGTCATCGTTGGTGTAGTAGTGATCGTTGATTCCGCACAGACGAAAGCCTACTGACTGGTAGAAGCGGCAGGCATTGACGTTGTTGTTCTGCGTTTCCAGGATCAGCGCCCGCAGGCCCAATTCGCGCCCCCAGTCAATGGCGCGGCGGACGAATTTGCGGCCCAACCCCCGCCGCCGGTAGTCGCGGTCAACGATCAGGTTCCACACCCAACCACTGTTATTCCAGGGCTCCCGCTCTATCTCCAGTAGACCAACCAGCCGCCCCCGATCCTCGGCGACGAGTTGCAGAGCCTCCTGCGGGCCGGCTGCACATAGTCTGCGGCTGCGGGCCAGGTCTTCTTCACTAAAATCGTAGGCGCGACCCTTCTCAAACGGGACATCCAGCGGGCACTCCACCAGCCGCCAGCCGACCTCCAGCCCCTGTCCCGTCTTTTCGACGGCAAGGACAGAATCCGAGGTGAAGGTGGAGTTGATCTGCACTAAACGCTCTACGTCAGCGGGCACAAGGGTCCTGACGCGCATGGCATCACGCTCCCATCAGCTTGTTAGCAATCCAGGCCCAGAAGCGACCAGCCCGTGAGGTGGGACGTGGATCGTAGGCAGTCAGGTCGTAGCTGTTGGTGGAGAGGACTCGCTTCCGGCGCACGACGCGGGCCTGCACCTGCCAGCACGTCCCGCCAGGCAGCGTCCACTCCAGGCGGCCGATGGTCTGTGCGGAGTCGGCGGGGACGTCCAGCGTCCGCTCCCAACGCTGGCACACTCCCTCCTCGCCGTGCAGTTCGACTTCGACGCGGCAGCCGGGCAGCGGCTCCGGCCGGTCGTTGATCAACCACACCTCGGCGGTGAAGGTCGCGCCCGCCTGGTACTGGATCGGCGGGTAGGCCAGGCTGACCAGCAGCGGGTTGTAGATCTGCCTGACCGCCTCGTAAGCGGGCTTGGGCCGCCGATAGTAGTCCACCAGACTCCAGCAGATGGCCGGCCAGGGTTCGTTGAACTGCCAGACCAGCGCGCCGGAGCAGCGGTACTTGCGCCGCCGGTAGTGCTCGATGGCCATTTTCAGACCCCAGGCCTGAGCGCGCTGGCTGGCAGCAACGAAGCTCTCCAGGTCGTCGGTGGGGGCGAAGGTGGGGGTGAAGATGGCGGCGTAGCGGCGCAGTTTGTCCCACTCGGCGTGGTGATAGGTCCAGGCCTCGCCCGGCGGCCAGAGCTGGCGGGACGGGATGAATTCCCGCAGCGATTCCACGACAGGTGGGGCTTGCAAGCCGAACTCACTGGCGAACTGGGCCCGGTCGCGCTCGTATTCGCTGACGTGAGCCTGTCCGTGCCACACCGCCCAGAAGTGGCTATCGCCGGAGCTGGGCGACACAGAGTGGAAAGGACGGGTTCCATCGGCATCGGCGGCGACGCGGGCCAGCGCGTCCAGCAGGGAGCGATGGCGCTTGACTGCGAACTCGTTGCCCCCACACCAGAAGACCACGCTGGGATGGTTGCGCAGGGTCTCGACGATGGCCCGTGATTCCGCCGCCGCCAGGCGCAGGAAATCCTCGTCCGCGGGATATTGAGTGAAGCAAGCGCAGGCAAAGGGGAATTCCTGCCACACCAGGATGCCCAGCTCGTCGCATAGATCGTAGAAGGCACGCTTCTCGCGCAGGCCGCCGCCCCAAACGCGCAGCATGTTGACGTTGGCCTGGCGGGCCAGGGCAAGCAACTGGCGGTAGTCGTCCGTGGTGGCCCGACCAGGCAGGCTATCCACCGGCACCCAGTTGGCCCCTCGGACAAACACCGGCTGCCCGTTGATGGTGAAAATCCACGGCGCAGCGTCCGGCGGGGCGTCGGGATTGGGGCTCATCGTCACGGTGCGCAGGCCCACCCGCTCGCTGACGTTATCCGACAACCGGCCAGCCACGTGCACCTCGGCGGTCAGAAGGTACAGGTCCGGTTGACCGTGGTCCCAGGGCCACCACAGACGGGGATAGGGCACGTTGAGGGTGAAGTCCACCTCCTGGTCGCCGGCGGCCAGGTTCACGGTGTGCCGGTAAGTGCGTGGCTTGCGCTCGAAGGTGAGGCCCTCCAGGGTGAATAGCACCTCGGCGGGGGTCGCTGTGGCCGCATCGAGGGTCAGCGAGACGTGGATCTCGGCTTTCTCGTTGCCGGCGTGCACCACGGGGCGGGCGAACAGGTGCCGGATGAAGACCGGGCCGCTGACGATGACCTGGGCATCGTCCCAGATGCCCATCGTCCGCAGTGGCGGGGCGAAATCCCAGCCAAAGCTCATCTGGCATTTGACGGTGTGCAGGCGGCCGGGGTGGCGCATCACGGGCGTGGAAAAGCGCCTCTCCAGCCACTGCCGCCATCGCTGGCCGAGGGTGGGCCGGGGTGCACGCAGAGCGGCCGAACCGAGGATGCGCACGTCCAGGTGGTTCTTTTTCTTCTGATCCGTGAGGAACGGGGTGATCTCGTAGATTTGCGGGGAGAACATCCCCTCGTGCTGGCCCAGCAGCCGCCCGTTGAAATAGACCCAACTGACGTAATCCACGCCATGCAGCACCAGGTGAGCGCGTTCGCCGGGGGCCAGCTCCAGGGGGAAGTCTTTGAGGTACCACCAGTTGCGAGCGTCCACCCACTGGCTGTCCCGGTTGTTCAGGCCGTAGAAGGGGTCCTCGATGACGCCGGCGCGCAGCAAATCGAGGCGAACGTTGCCGGGGACGGTCGCCTGGTGCCATTGGCCGATGGCTCCGATCTCGCGGGGGTCCGCCTGGCGAGGGTCGTCACCCAGGGGGACGCTGCCCAGCTTCCAGTCGTCGCCGTTGAGAGAGATGATCTTTCTGCTTGGTTTGGTCACTTGCTCTACCCCCCATGTTGGGCGAAGGTCTCCCGACCGAGCCCAGCCTCACTCGGCAACGGTCAGGAGACCTTGCCGAACAACTACATCCAGCCCGTTGGGCGAAGGTCTCCCGACCGAGCCCAGCCTCACTCGGCAGCGGTCAGGAGACCTTGCCGAACAACTACATCCAGCCCGTTGGGCGAAGGTCTCCTGACCGAGCCCAGCCTCACTCGGCAACGGTCAGGAGACCTTGCCGAACAACTACATCCAGCCCGTTGGGCAAAGGTCTCCCGACCGAGCCCAGCCTCACTCGGCAGCGGTCAGGAGACCTTGCCGAACAACTACATCCAGCCCGTTGGGCGAAGGTCTCCCGACCGAGCCCCAGCACATTACCACTCCACCGGCGTCAGAATGACATCGGACTCGCTTCCCTTCAACCAATACGCAGCAGATGAGAAGCGCCAATGTGGAGCTTCCCGCACCAGTCCCTTTCTACATGGGTTGTCGTGAGTGTAGTCCAACTTCTGTCGCCAGAAAACCTGCGTATAAATCGCTTCAGGATGTATGTCAGCTTGCCAGAACTGGTGTTGGCGGTCCTTCCCGGCTGCGTCCCGTAACGTATTGATAAAACATGCAGGCATACGAGAAGCACAATACTCAGTCAGATGTCTCCCCGTATACTTGCGCAGGTCTGCCAGGGTTTGCTGTAGACGGTCAGTGTCAAAATTCTCATCGAACAGGATGGCGTGGAGATGAGTGGGCATAATCACATAGGCGTTAACACGCAGATGCTTATGCTCGTGGCAGAAATTGAAGCTGTCGGTGACGATGCAACAGGCCGCCTCAGCGACGAAAACCGGTAACCACTCGACGACGCTGAAAGTGACAAAGTAGAGAGCGTGTTCCTGAACGATTCGGTAGCGAGTCATGTTCCCTCCTACGCAATGGTCTCCTGTTGGGCGAAAGTTTCCCTCACGTTGGGCGAAGGTCTCCCTCACGTTGGGCGAAGGTCTCCCTCACGTTGGGCGAAGGTCTCCTGACCAAGCCCCTCCTCCGCCTCGGTCGGGAGACCTTCGGCGAACGAGCCCCCTTGCTGCTCCTCAGCAGGTTGGCCGCTCTCTCGGTTTCCTCAACACGGCTCATTGTTTGCGTTTCCCTCACGTTGGGCGAAGGTCTCCCTCACGTTGGGCGAAGGTCTCCTGACCGAGCCCCTCCTCCGCCTCGGTCGGGAGACCTTCGGCGAACGAGCGAAAAGCACGATAAGATGCCAAAGGCAGACCCGCTATCTCCTCGGCATTCTTGCTTCAGTCACGTGGCCGCTTCATCGCGTATTTCCCTATCCGTGGTCATCCGGCGTATAATTGCGCATGACCAACGGCAGATAGACGCGATGCTCCGCCGGACCTGACCCCGACATGGTGACGGTAGTAGTAGCAGTGAGCACGCTGACGCTGTTGCTGGCGGTGACGACCGCCGTATAAAGGCCAGCCGCCGGGTAAGTGTGGGTCACCACCTGTCCGCTTCCGATCGCCCCGTCGCCAAAGGCCCAGGTATAGGACACGTTGCTACCCGCCGTGACGGTGGCCGTCAGAGTGGTGACATCACCCAGCGGTGTGGGGCCATCGTTGCTCGCGACGAGTCCGGCAATGGGCCATTCGGCGGTGCGAAAGTCCTGCTCTGCCCAGCCGTTCCACGGGATGTGCACCCAACGACCAGCGCTCTGTCCCAGCCGGTTGCCAGGGCGATAGAGCAGGCGGATGCGCCAATGGTAGGGAGTCAATGGCGTCAGGCCAATCACGTTCTGCGTGATGACCACACCGGTGGTGAGCACGTCGGTCCAGGCGGCGCTGGTGCCGCTGATGGCCATCGTGGCCGTAAAAGGCGAACCCAGAGGAGCCACCTGCCATTGGAGTTTGACCTTCTCCCGGCCCAGTGGCATCCGCCCCGTCAAGTGGAGCTGTACCGCCGTGGTAGAGTCGGAGATGCCCAGCGGGGCAATGTGAACCGGGCCATCCGTGCGCATCTGACGCGGCCGCAGCGAAAGCCCATTCCCCTCATTGCCGTAGTAAACGTAGGCCCGTCCCTGAGCGGCCCGCCCATCGTCGTAATAAGGCGCTCCGATGATGACCTCAGCATAGCCGTCGCCATTGACGTCACCAGCCGTGCCCACCGAATAGCCAAACCGGGCATCGGCCCGGTCACCCTCTGCCGTCCAATCAGCCGGACCTGCAGTGAGCCCACCCGAACCGCCGAAATAGACGTAGGCCCGTCCCTCGTCCGTCTGGCCGTTGGCGTAATAAGGCACCCCGACAATGACGTCGGCGTAGCCGTCGCCATTGACGTCACCAGCCGTGCCCACCGAGCTTCCGAGGCGAGCGCCGGCCTGGTCACTCTCGACCGACCAATCCGCCGTGGTGCTCAGGCCAGCCGCTGAGCCGTGGTAGACAAAGACCCGCCCCTCATCTTCCTGATCGCCATCGTAGTACCAGGCTCCGACGATGACGTCGGAGTAGCCATCGCCGTTCACGTCCCCGGCCGTGCCCACCGAAACACCAAAGCCAGAGCCGTCCTGGTCACCCTCGGCCACCCAGTCAGCCGGATCCGGAGTGAGCCCCGTCGAACTGCCATAGTAGACGTAGACCCGCCCCTCGTCCGTTTCCCCATTGTCGTACCAATAAGCGCCGATGATAACGTCGGAATAGCCATCGCCGTTCACGTCCCCGGCCGTGCCCACCGAGATGCCGAACTGGGCGTTGACCTGGTCACTCTCAGCCGTCCAGTCTGCCGGGCCTGTGGTGAGCCCAAGCGAACTACCGTAGTAGACAAAGGCCCGTCCTTCAGCAGCCTCACCATTGCTGTAACCGGGTGATCCTATGATAACGTCAGAGTAGCCATCGCCGTTCACGTCCCCGGCCGTGCCTGCCGACCAACCAAACTGGGCATCGGCCTGACCGCCCTCGGCTGTCCAGTCCGCCGGGCCCGTAATGAGACCCTTCGAGCTCCCGTAGTAAACGTAGACCCGCCCCTCGTACTGCTGACTGCCATCATACCAAAGCGCCCCGACGACGACATCGGCGTAGCCATCGCCGTTTACGTCCCCGGCCGTGCCCACCGAGATGCCAACGCTGGCGAAAATACAGTCGCCTTCGATCATCCAGTCCGCTATCGTGCTCAGGCCAGCGGACGAGCCGTAGTAGACGTAGGCCCGTCCCTCGTCCGCCTGGCCGCCATCGTACGATGGCACCCCGACGATGACGTCGGCATAACCATCGCCATTAACATCCCCGGCCGTGCCCACCGAGTAGCCAAGCTGGGCATTGGCCTGATCGCCCTCGGCCGTCCAGTTCGCCGGGCCTGTAGTGAGCCCGGTAGAACTACCGTGGTAGACGAAGGCCCGCCCTCCGCCACTCAAGCTGCCGTACCCTGACGCTCCGATGATGACGTCGGTATAGCCATCGCCGTTCACATCCCCGGCCGGGCCCACTGCTTCACCGAAGTGGCCGTAGATCTGATTGCTCTCGGCAGTCCATCCCGCTGGGCCTGTGGTGAGCCCGGTCGAACCACCTTGATAGACATAGACCCGTCCCTCGTACTCTTCACCGCCATAAGGCTCTCCAATGATGACGTCGGCGTAACCATCGCCGTTCACATCGCCGATCGTGCCCACCGCCCAGCCGAAGGCAGCGCCTTCCTGGCTGCCCTCTGCCGTCCAATCCGCCGAACCCACAGTAAGACCGGTCGCACCGCCGTGATAGACGTAGACCCGCCCCGCGTCTGCCTGGTCACCATCGTAGGAAACCGCTCCGATGATGACATCGGCGTAGCCGTCGCCGTTCACGTCCCCAGCCGTACTTACCGCATGGCCAAAAATCGCGTGGCTCCGGTTGCTCTCGGCCGTCCAATCCGCCGTGGTACTCAGGCCCACCGCCGAACCATGGAAGACGAAGGCCCGCCCTTCATTTTCTTCGCCGTTGTCATAGAGATGGGCGCTGATGATGACATCAGCATAGCCATCACCGTTTACGTCACCGGCCGTGCTCACCGACCAGCCGAGGTTAGCATCAACCTGGTTGCTCTCGGCTGTCCAGTCAGCCGTGGCGCTCAAGCCCGTCGCCGAGCCATAGTAAACGAATGCTCGCCCTTCATCTTCTTGGTCACCATCATATTTATACGCTCCGACGATGACGTCGGAATAACCGTCGCCGTTCACGTCCCCAGCCGTGCTCACCGCATTGCCGAAATTAGCATCGGACTGGCCACCCTCAGCCGACCAATCCACTGTGGTACTCAGGCCCGCCGCCGAGCCGTGATAGACAAAGGCGGCCCCTTCGTTCTCCTGGCCGTTGTCGTAGAAATTAGCCCCGACGATGATGTCAGCGTAGCCGTCGCCGTTCACGTCCCCGGCCGTGCCCACCGAGATACCAAGCTTGGCGTTGGCCTGGTCGCTCTCGACCGACCAATCCGCCGTGGTGCTCAGGCCCGCCGCCGAGCCGTGATAGACAAAGGCCGCTCCCTCGTCCACCTGGCCGCCATCGTATCCATACGCTCCAACGATGACATCGGAGTAGCCGTCGCCATTCACGTCCCCGGCCGTGCCTGCGGAGTAGCCAAACCCATCGCCGAACTGACCACCCTCTGCTATCCAGTCGGGGCTTGTACCGAGCCCCGTCGAGGCAGAGGTGACCAAAGAGTCAACGGTGATGGGATAGACAGCAGCAGTGTCATCCACGACCACCCTCACGCCTGGTCCCCCGTCTTGGGAAGGAGAAAGGAGTTCCAGGTGAGCGGGAAGTCGCCGGCCGGTGGCGTCGGAAGCGCGCAGGTTGCTATAGCGCAGAACGCGAACGTTGCCGGGGGAGGTGAACTCGATAGCAGTCCCATCATCAACCAAGTCGGGTGTCAGGTCGCCAGTGAGTGCCAATTCCAAGACGAGACCCTCAGCACCTGTGCCTTTCCTCCGGCCAGAGAGAAGTGGGTACTGAAAGGTGAAGCCTTGTTCCAGGCCACGCTCATCGTTGACGTACCGCTCGGCCAGTTCTTCTCGCCGGTATTCGACGCAATTGTTAGAGACAACCGGCCCAACGGCGACCACAGGTTGAACGTCTCCCCCGTAGCCATAGCCGACCGGAGTCAGACCCCATTCCCAGAACTCGTCCTGAACCTGCTGGAAGGTGGACGTAATTGCAGTGCGCGGGATGACGCGGATGCCCGCTGGCGTGAAATAAACGCGCAGGTTGTGCGCTCGATTGGGAGCCTGATAGGCAGCCAGCAGATCGGGCAGGTAGGTGTGGTCTTGCCAGGTAACGCGATACTCGGACTGGCGGATGTTTTCCTGCACGGCGGCCCACCAGTCGGTGGAGACGCTTGCGGGCAAAGCTTGTCCTGAGCTTTCGGCCGGACCCAGGTCGAGACTCGCCGGGGGGACAGCGACGTCGGCGCTGCGTCTGGTCAGCGCGCTGGCCTCTTCAACCTCGGCCGGGGCAGATGCCGGTAGCGAGGCCGCGCTGGTGTGAGCAGCGCCAGGGCTCGATGCTATTCCCAGAGTAATCACCAGGACGAAAACGACACACCGTTGCACGTTCATCTCGCAGTCTCCTTATCGTGATACGGTGGACAAACTCCCGTTGACCGACGGTCTCCCTCACGTTGGGCGAAGGTCTCCTGAC
>JAGGZG010000374.1 GCA_021162125.1 Anaerolineae bacterium | reverse complement strand
GCCTACCCCCACCCCCACTCCTGATCCGGCGGCAGCCCTGGCGGCTGGCCGGCAACACCAGCGTAACGGAGAGTATGCGGCCGCCATCGCCGCATACGAAGCCGTGCTGGCCCTGCCCACCCTCACCGATGAGCAGCGCGCCGAGGCCCGCTTCTACCTGGGGCAGTGCGCGTTCCTGAGCGGTGACTATCCCCGTGCCCTCGCTGCGCTGGAAGGCTTCGACCGGGACTACCCCCTGGATGCACACCGGCAGCAGGCACTATTCTTCCTGGCCCGCACCTACGAGAGCCTGGGCGATTGGGAACAGGCCATCACCGCCTATCGAGCTTACCTCATTGAGCCAACCCTCATCGCCGACCAGGTATACGAGCGCATCGGCGATGCGTACACCCAACTACAAGACCCCACTGCGGCTCTGGTAGCCTACCAGGAGGCGCTGTCCACGGCAAGCAGGCCCAGCCAGATGTTCCGCCTCCGCGAGAAGATGGCGGCTGCTTACCTGGAACAGAATGCCTACGACGAGGCGCTGGCCCAGTACGAGGCTATTCTGGAACAGGCACAGTCGGACGCCTACCGCGCTCAGGTGCTGTACCGAATGGGACAAACGCACCGCGCCGCCGGGGATGAAGAAGCGGCTATCAGTCGCTTCCGCCAGGCGGTGGATAGCTACCCCAAAGCCTACGCTGCCTACCTGTCACTGGTAGAGCTCATCCAGGCCGGCGTGCCGGTGGATGAGTTCCAGCGGGGTCTGGTGGATTATTACGCCGGGGCCTACGGGCCGGCGGTGGAGGCCTTCTACCGCTACATTGAGGCCACCCCGGATCACACCGGCGATGTGCACTACTACGCCGGGCTGGCCTTCCGCGCTGCCGGCAGCCCCGAGTTGGCCATCCGGGAATTCGACCGGCTGATCGAGGCCCACCCGGCCAACGTGCGGGTGGGGCAGGCATGGCTGGAAAAGGCGCAGGTCTACATCACAATGGGTGACTACGCTCAAGCCATGCGCACCTACCGCCAGTTCGCCGACGACTACCCCCAGCACGAACTGGCAGCGGAGGCTATCTGGCGTGGCGCGCGCCTGGCGGAGGGGCAACAGGAATACCACGACGCCATCGCTGCTTACACCGACCTGACGACTCGCTATCCTGATAGCAACCACGCGGCGGAAGCCCTGTTCCGCGCCGGGCTCTGTCACTACCGCCTGAATAAGCTCGACCGGGCGTTGACTTTCTGGCGACGGCTGATCAAGGAGTATCCCACGGCGGATAACGTCTGGGCGGCGCACTTCTGGGTGGGGAAGACACTCCTTCGGCAGGGCTTCATCTCCTCGGCGCAGACGGCGCTCCAGGCAGTCATCGAGGCCCAACCCGAAAGCTACTACGGCGTCCGCGCCCACGATCTGTTACTGGCAAAGTCGGCGACTCCGGGTTGGCCCGCTGCGCCGGGCAACCTCCTCCTGCCCCCTGACGACGATCCCGCAAACCAGGCGGAGGCTGAGGAATGGCTGGCCAGTTGGGCCGATCTGTCTCCCGATGAACAAATCACCACCACCCTTCCCGCCGCCGTCCGCGAGGATCCATATCTGCAACGGGGCGAGGAACTGCTGGGGGTGGGATTGCGCGCCGAGGCGATGTTGGAATTCGACGCCCTGCGCAAGGAATTCGAGGACGACCCCTTGCGCCAGTATCAACTGGCCCTGTACTTCCGCGCCCAGGGACTGTACGCCCCCTCGATTCGCTGCGCCCTGCGCCTGCTCAAACTTTCCCCCGAAAGCACACTGGAGGCCACGCCTCGCTTCATCCAACACCTGGCCTATCCCGTAGACTTCCCGGACCTGCTGCTCGGCGAGGCTGCCGCCAATGGGATTGATCCCCTGCTGGTCGTGGCCCTCACCCGCCAGGAAAGCTTCTTCGATGACGGGGCAGAATCGTGGGCCGGGGCTATCGGTCTGACACAGATCATCCCCTCCACCGGGGAATGGATCGCCCTCAAGATGCCGTGGCCCGATTATCAACCCGATGACCTATACCGGCCCTACCTGAATGTGAAGTTCGGGGTGTGGTATCTGGCTCAAGCTCTGAACGACTTCGAGGGCAACGCCTTTCCCGCGCTGGCCGGGTACAACGGCGGGCCGCGTAACGCCATCCGCTGGATGGAAGCCACGGAAGACGGAGACCCCGACCTGTTCATCGAGGTCATTGACCGCCGGGAGCCAGCACTTTACGTCAAAGAGATTTACCGCCAGCACGCCATCTACCGCCGGTTGTATGGCGGGTAGCCGGACGATCCCCATTTTTCGTGCAGCGAGCCATCGTACACACTCCCTGGAGGGCACAACTTGAAACGACGACAGCGGATATTAAACCTGTGGCTCGGCCTGGTCATCAGCGCCGTATTCATTTTCCTGCTGTTGCGCCAGATTGACCCGCGCCAGGTCGCCAGTGAGCTACGAAAGGCGAACGTCGCTTACCTGGGCCTGACCATGCTCTTCCTGGTCATCAACTACGTGCTGCGTGCGCTGCGCTGGCGATACATCCTGCGACCGGTGAAGACGCTGCCTCGCCGTGACGTGTTCCGCGTGTTCATCATCGGCTTCATGGCCAACAACCTTCTCCCGGCCCGCCTGGGTGAGCTGGTGCGCGCCTATCTGCTGGGCCAGGTGGGTCGGGTGAGCGCCACGGCTGCACTGGGCACCATCGCCATCGAGCGGGTGTTCGACGTGTTGATGTTGCTGCTGTACCTGATAGGCGGAGGTGCCTCGTCAGGGGTGTTGGGTTCGACAGGGCAGGGTATATGGACTACCGCTGCTCTGGCCCTGATCCTGCTGGCTGGTATTTACGCCGCCTCACGTTGGGGGGACCAGCTCGTTGGGCTCGGCGGGCGCACGCTGGGAGGCGTATCCCCCCGGCTGGCCGAACGTGCGGTGGGCCTGGTTCGATCCTTCGTCACCGGCCTGCAAGCCATGCAGGGGATACGTGACGTCGGGGTGGTATTCGGCAGCTCGCTCGTGGCCTGGGCCACAATTGTGATGACCCTGTACTGGACACTGCGCGCCTTCAGCGTGCCGCTCTCGTTCCCGGCGTGTGCCTTCGTCCTGGGTGTCGGCGGACTGGGGGTGATCATCCCCTCGTCACCGGGCAATGCGGGCACACTGGAGTTCTTCTACGTCAGCGCGCTGGCTCTGCTGGCCGTGGATCCAAGTGTAGCCTTCAGCTTCGCCATCACCCTGCACGCCCTGGACTGGGGACTGGTCACGGTGATGGGATTGATCTTTCTGTGGGGGAGCGGGCTTTCCCTGGGTAGATTGTGGGGACTGACCGCTGAGGAAACCGAGGCGGCGCCGTAGCGGTGGAGTGAGATAATGCAACACGGTTTTGACCCTTCCACGGTTCAGGCGATTCTCTTCGACATGGATGGCACCCTCATTGACACCGACGATGCGATCATCGAAGCCTGGGCCGCCCGCTTGCGCTGGCTACCCGGCGACCCGCACCGCCTCCTGCGTCGCCTGATCATGGCCAGCGAAACTCCCACCAATGCCTTCATCACCCTGCTGGACGCGCTGCACGTGGACGACGATCTGTTTTCCCTGAACGACCGGCTGCGGCAACTGCGCGGCCTGCGCACCCCGGCCAACTTCCTGGCCGTGGATGGCGTCGTGGACATGATCCGCGCCCTCGTCGAGCGCTACCCCCTGGCCGTGGTCACCACCCGCTCGCGCCGCGACGCCCTTGCTTTCCTGAATCAGTACCACATCGGCGACTGTTTCCGCGCGGTGATCGCGCACGAGGACACTACTCGTCTCAAACCACACCCGGAGCCCATCCGCCGCGCGGCGCGGGCACTGGGCGTGCCCGTGGAGCGCTGCCTGATGGTCGGCGACACCACGGTGGACGTCCGGGCGGCCAAGCGGGCGGGAGCCACGTCCGTCGGGGTGCTATGCGGATTCGGCGAGCGAGCGGAGTTGGAGCGGGCCGGAGCGGACATGATCCTGGAGACTACAGCGGAGCTTGGTAGGTTGTTGTGAGTCGGGATGCCGCGCAATCATAGAAAGACAAAGACGCCGGGGCTTATCCCCGGCGTCTCATCGTTCTAAAAACTCCCTGGTCTTTCCGCTCATCCCCCGGCCCAAGCCAGCACGAAACCCGGCACCCACAGCCGTCCATAGCCTATGACACTGGTCGCCGTGGAGGCGGCAAAGATGAGCACACTGACGACGATCAGCGCCCGGTCAGCTCGCCCGTACTTGAGCTCCCGCACCCAGGTGCGCGGACCAATGCCGAAACAGCGCAAGTCCATGGCATCAATCACGTCCTCCGCGCCGACGATAGCGTTGATAGTCACCGGCACCAGCAGGGGGGCCAGCTTGCGAATCTGAGAGATGATACCTCCCGATAGCTTTTCCACCTCGTAGCCCCGTGCACGCTGGGCATCCAGGGTGATACTGAAATCGCGGCCCAGCGTGGGCACGTAGCGGAAGGCCAGGTCCATAGCGTAGGCGAACTTGTCCGGCAGACCCAGGCCACGGAATGTCACCCCGTACAGGCTAGGATCAATGGTATAGGGGATGGTAATGGCCATCGCGGTGATGGCGAACATGCGCACCATCTGACTGATGGCGAAGACCGTCTTCTCGGCGGTGACATCCAGGGTGAACGACCATCCGACGATGGGGAGGGAAAGAGGTCCCAGCCGGGCCAGCAGGTGTTCTTCGTGGTACGCCGTGCCGACCCCACCTCTCCCGGTCAGAAACGTCAGAAAGGTCAAGAAGACGATGATGCAGCCCATCAACAGCCAGGGACGACGGGTCTCACGCCAGGTAAGCTTCGCCAGGAAGTATTGTCCCAGAGCCACGGTCAGAAACCCCAGGATAATGCGCAGGTCCCAGAATTGGATAACAGAGACCAGCACAGAGAGCATAAAGATAAGACGCGCCCTGGGGTCCAGACGTTGAATGACCGTGTTCCGTTCGCGATACTTCCAGGCGATCAGCATAGCTGACTTACCTCCCGATCCGCGCCTGCACTGCCTGGTAAGCGCCTAGCAGGATAGGCACCAGGATCATGGCGTTGAGGATATTGGGTCCGGCCGCTGGGGCAAACTCCCCGATGAGAGCAGTGGCCAGGCTGTAGCCGTCGATCCAGATGTCCGCGAGAGCTGCATAGCCAATGCCCAGGATGATACCCAGCGACCCCCAGATGTTGACGGCGGCCAAGTCCTCGTTGATGCGCTCCAGCACGAAGCGCCCGGCGATAACCACTGCCCCGCCTATCAGGAAGGCCCAGGCCCAGAAAGAGAAATCCTCAATCTCACCTGTCCAGGGACCGACGACCTTGGGATTAATGAAGATCAGAGCCGCCACTCCAAGCGTCAGCACGCCGAAGACGATGGTCAGGAAGTTGAGGCTGCGCTTCTTGTCGGCGAAGAGGAGCACCAGTCCCGGTATCAGGCCCATGAACCCATTGGCGATGTCCCACGCCGGGTAGACTCCCCAGCCGGTGAGGAAGTCGCCGATGATGTTGCCCACAGCTCCAGTGAAAAAGCCTACCACCGGCCCGAAGACGTACCCGAAGAAGATGGGGATGCACACGGAGGGACGCAGGGCCACCTGGCTGACTGAAGGCATGGGGATGGTGTTGAAAATCCAGTTGAACACCCCGTATAGCGCCGCGCCGATGGCCATGTACACCACCTGACGGGTGCCCACTTCCCAGGCCTTATTGTCCGCACTGATGAGATAGAGGACGATGAGAATCACTACCGCAATCGCGGTGAAGACAATCCAGTACACGCCCTGGAGCTTGTCTGCATCCGGGCCTAGCAGGACGTTGGCCAGCAGCATGATGGCAATGAAGGCAACCATGACGACGAGCCAACCTATCAGTTTCTTGGTCATAGTTTTTTCCTCCTTTTTAATGTGGTTTACTAGTCCAACATTTTACCTATCCCCGCGTCCCTCCCCCGGCGC
This sequence comes from Anaerolineae bacterium, assembly GCA_021162125.1. Taxonomy (GTDB): domain Bacteria; phylum Chloroflexota; class Anaerolineae; order JACIWR01; family JACIWR01; genus JACIWR01. The sequence goes on along the minus strand of JAGGZG010000374.1, from coordinate 3,626 downwards.
AGGGCACGACGCACTATCAGTCACATGAGCCAGCAGCTCGGCACGCATAAACCGTCCCGTGCGCGGTAACATCTCCAGGTTGACCGTCAATAGCGAGGTGGGCACCACCCGGCAACGTTCCAGCAACGCAGCATCGGCCAGTACTTCAGTAGGTGGGCCGTCGGCGGCAAGGCGACCCTCGTGCATCAGAATCACCCGGTTGGCATAGCACACCGCCAGGTCAACGTCATGCGTGATGAACAGAATAGCATCGAAGTAAGGCAATTGCAGGATCGCATCCATGAAGGCCATGTAGTTCTTATAGTCCTGACCGGCGTTAGGCTCATCCATCACCAACACGCGCGAGCGCATGGCCAGAATAGCGGCGATGCTCACCCGCTTCTGCTGCCCGAAGCTCAGGGCCAGCGGTGAGTAGCTCTCCAACCCACTCAGGTTGAGAATGTCCACCGCCTGGGCCACCCCTTCCTCGATGGTCGCCTGGTCGTAACCCAGGTTCTTCGGCCCGAAAGCCAGCTCGTCGCGCACAGTGGGCGCAAAGAGCATGTGGCTGGGGCTCTGGAAGACGTAACCAATGACGTGGGCCATCTGAGCTACGCTTAACTCGCGGGTGTCTTTCCCTTCCAGGCGAACCTGCCCCTCTCGTGGCTTGAGCAGACCGATGGCGTGTTTCACCAGCGTGGTTTTCCCCGCCCCGTTGGGGCCAAGTACAGCGATGATGTCCCCCCGGCGGATGGTAAAACTCACGTCGTGGAGCACGGTGGGGCCATCGTCGTAAGCGAAGCTCACGTTCTCAAACTCGACGAGACCGGCAGTGGGCTCTTCTTTCCTCGCTAAAAGTGGCGGAACGTAGGTGGGTGGCGGATCGCGGCGGGCCTTCTCTATAATCATCGGTGCCGGCAGTTTGACCTCGTGATAATCAACGACCGCCTCCAGGCCGGCAGTTGGCCCCAGGTAGCGCACCTCACCGTCCACCATGAACATGGCCATCTCCGGTTTGATTTTGAGCACGTCCTCCACGCGGTGCTCAATGATGAGCACCGCTCGCCCCTCGTCGGCCAGTCGTCGGATAAGACGCAGGGCCTCCTGGGCGCTGACCGGATCCAGGCTGGCCAATGGTTCGTCCAGGAGCAGGATGGAGGGTTGCATGGCCAGGATGCCAGCCACGGCCACTTTCTGCTTCTCCCCCCCGGAGAGGTAAAAAGTCTCGCGGTCGCGCAGGTGAGCGATGCCCAGGTAAGCCAAAGTGTCGTCCACGCGGGCGAGAATCTCATCGCGAGGCAGGCCCAGATTCTCCAGGCCGAAAGCCACCTCGTTGCTCACCCGGCTACCCAGGATTTGCCGCTCTGGGTCCTGAAGCACTGTGCCCACGATCTGGGAAATGGCCGAGAGCGGCTTGTCGGCTACGTCCTCGCCATAGAGCAGAATCCGCCCCTCCAGGTCGCCCTTGTAACTGCGGGGGATCAGACCGTTGATGCAGCGGATCAGCGTGGTTTTGCCACAACCACTGGCTCCGGCGACGAGGAAGACCTGTCCCGCCTCCAGCGTGAAGGAAACGTCACGCAGGGCCATCTCCTCGCGGGTACGATAGCGAAACGAGAGATGTTCGACAATAAGTGGGGGAATAGACTGGGTATCCAATGAGCACCTTCCAACAAATGTAAACCCCAGATCGGGGAATTAGTTACGCTATCGGAGAGAATTGCCACGTGATGGAGTCAGGTTATCCAGAGGGATGGGATGAAAAGCCGCACCCCATCACGTCCCAGCAGGATACAATCGCACTTCGTCGTTCACTTCCAGACCCAGGGCATGAGCTGCGTCGCCGTTGCGCACGGCAATCATCAGGTACCCCTCACTATCCACCAGGGCCACCAGCTCATTCGTAGCTACCTGGCCAAAAGTCTGCCGCAGGCCATGAATGCGCCGTCCGGCGACCTCGATAGTCCAATCAGAGGCAGCCGCCAGCCAATCCTCCGGCAGATCGGTTGTGCAATTGCCAAAGCTATCAATCACCTGTACGTGAGCCACGATGGAGCCATCGGGCTGGCGCTGGGGTTGCGACACGGGGAACGTGACGAGCGTGCTCGGATCAATGATCGCGCCCAACTCCTCCAGTGAAACGCCCGCTGCCAGATGCGCAGCCGCCGGGCCGAAGATGTCACGACCGTGGAAAATGGGGCTGACCGGATGTCGCCAGTAGCGCCGGTTAGTCAGTGACACGGCTGCCTGGACGGGTTCGCGGGCCAGGACGTAGCTGAGCACGCCGTTATCTGGAGCGACGAAGGTAGCGCAGGGTGTCTGAACCGCCACGGCCCGGCGGTCTGTGCCCACACCGGGGTCAACGACGATCAGGTGAATAGTGCCGAGAGGAAAATGAGGATAAGCGGTGAGCAGGGCATAGGCGGCCTTGCGGATGTCCTGCGGGGGCACGAGATGGGTGATGTCGGTAAACGTGGCCGCTGGCGCGATGCCCAGCATCACCCCTTTCATGGCCCCAACATGCCCATCCTCCAGCCCGAAATCGGTGATGAGCGTGATCAGCCCACTCATTGATTCACCCCCACTCTGACGCCAAAGTCGCCGACAGCCCCGGCTCATTCCGCCGGGGCTTCCACGCCGGATCGCCTTGATTATACCCAAAAGTCTCGGAAATGGCAAAAGGCGGTCGCCAAAAACATTATCCCAGGCCACCTTTACGGTTACTATCCCTGTTCGCGAGTCCGCTCCGACGAGGCCATCGGCTTCCCCCAGCGTTCGCAATACGCGATTTTCGACAGGGGTTGCCGGCGAGCGCTGCCGGCCGCTGCACGCATCACCCGCTCGTACAGTGCGGGCCGCTCCGCCGGATACCCTACGGTGATGAGTGCCACCACACGAATGTGCGCCGGGATGCCCAATATCCCCTTGATCGCCGCCTCGTCGAAAGCGCCAATCCAACAAGTGCCCAGTCCCAGTGCAGTGGCCGCCAACACCAGGTGCTCGCCGGTGATCCCTGCGTCGAGCATGTAGTACGGCTGTCCATGCCGCGTGCCACTTCTCCGGGGGTCAGCGCAGAGGACCACGACGACCGGCACATCCTTCAGCCAGCGGTTAACCTGCGTGACCAGTCCTCGCGGCTGTGCCAATCGAGCAATAGTTTGTGGATCACGGACGACCACAAACCGCCAGCACTGCCGGTTTGCCCATGACGGGGCCAGACGAGCCGCCTCCAAAATCTGTTCCAGCTTCTCGTCCTCCACTGGCTGCGGGCTGTATTTGCGTACGCTTCGCCTTACGGCAATGGCTTCCATCACGTCCAAGTTTTCCTCCTCAATGTAGGATCATGCGCACATTGAAACCCAGCTTTTGGGTTTCCTGCTGGTGTGAAATGGGTCTTCTCCAGTGCAAAATCGAGGTCAGTAATTTTGCACTTTTTACAAAGCATCCGCGGTTCGCCACCCGCTCCCCCTCAGTCCCCCCCGCTCGCAGGAGGGAAGCTTGTCCTCCCCCCGTGGAACGGGGGGAGCTAGAGGGGCGCGCGATCCATGCATAGCCACTTTGTGAAATCTGCAAAAGTACTGGAGGTTTCATATCTGAGAGGATGTCCGAAAATTCACCACAAAGGCACCAAGACACCAGGAGAAGAG